>NZ_JBNNOB010000073.1:0-17581 GCF_050274375.1 Sphingomonas sp. NPDC019816 | reverse complement strand
GCGGTGCTGCGCAGCGTCGATGGCTGCCCCGTGCCCGTCAAGGTCCGCGCCGAGG
This sequence comes from Sphingomonas sp. NPDC019816, assembly GCF_050274375.1. Classification (NCBI taxonomy): domain Bacteria; kingdom Pseudomonadati; phylum Pseudomonadota; class Alphaproteobacteria; order Sphingomonadales; family Sphingomonadaceae; genus Sphingomonas; species Sphingomonas sp. NPDC019816. The sequence goes on along the minus strand of NZ_JBNNOB010000073.1, from coordinate 17,526 downwards.
CCGCTTCACCCACTTGGCCGGGAACCAGGAATATCGCAACATGCCGGCCAAGCTGCGCATGAACGTGATCGGCGCGCCGGGCATCGACAAGATCGACTTCGAGCTGTTCAGCCTGGCGGTGTCGGCGATGAACGGCTGCGGCATGTGCATCGACGCGCATGAGGCGGTGTTGAAGAAGTCGGGCGTCTCGGCCGAGGTCATCCAGACGGCGGTTCGCATCGCGGCGGTGATGCAGGCCGTGGCGACGACCCATTCGGCGGTCGCCTGATGATTTCCGGTCCGTCCCGCCATACCTGCGGGGCGGACCGGGCAGGACCTTATTTGAACGCGTTATAGAGGCCCCACAGGCTGGTCAGGGTCACGATGATCCCGACCATCAGCAGCAGCCGCTGCGGCGGGATCCGCTTGGCGAGCATCGCCCCGAACGGCGCGGCGAACACGCCGCCGATCAGCAGGCCGAGCGTCGCCATGGTGAAGGCACCCCAGCCTAGCTGGGTGATGAACGTCGCCGAAATGGTGGCGGTCAGGAAGAACTCGGCGGTGTTGACCGTACCGATCGTCAGGCGCGGCGTGGCACCTTGCGCCAACAGGTTGGAGGTGACGACCGGCCCCCAGCCACCGCCGCCCGCCGCATCGAGGAACCCGCCGATCAGACCCAGGGGCTCGACGATCTTGGGCTCGCGAACATGGGGCCGGTGGCGCAGCGCACGCAGCAGCAGATAGATGCCGATACCGGTCAGATAGGCCAGGATGAACGGCTTCACGACCGCCGCGTCGATATTGGACAGGACATAGGCGCCCAGCGCGCCACCGATCACGCCGGGGATCATCAGCCGCAGGAACAGCTTCCAGTCGACATTGCGGTGCACCGCATGGCTGATCCCGGACACGGCGGTGGTGAAGGTCTCCACGCTATGCACGCCCGCCGACGCGGCGGCGGGGGGCACGCCAAGGCTCATCAGAAGCGTGTTCGAAATGACCCCGAACGCCATGCCCAACGCGCCATCGACCACCTGCGCGGCAAAGCCGACCCCGATGAACGGCAGGATATGGATCAGGTCGAAACTGCTCAGGTCCATTGTATCTCCTTGCCCTTACCCGGCTGGGCCATGGCCTTGGACATGCCGCCTGCGCATATATCCTGCAACAAAGATAGACTTTAGGGGGATGGTAGGGCTCCAGCGTGTGGCTGGAATTTGCCGCGTGCCATGCCTAAATGCCGATATCGCATCTGGGGACCTGCTCATGCCGAGCCGATTGGCCGCTTATCTCGATTCGATCCGTGCGCGCGATCCCGCCCCGCATTCGCGCGCGGAGATCCTGTTGTATCCGGGCGTCTGGGCGCTGGCGGGGCATAAGGTGGCGCATCGGCTGTACCGGTCACGGGCCTTTTTCCTGGCGCGGTTGGTCAATCACTTCACCCGCTTCCTGACCGCGATCGACATTCATCCCGGCGCCAAGATCGGGCGCAATTTCTTCATCGACCACGGGTTCGTCGTGATCGGCGAAACCGCGGAGATCGGCGATGACGTCACCATCTATCAGTGCGTCACGCTGGGCGGGACCAGCCCCGACAACGGCGTGGCGGGCAAGCGGCACCCGACATTGATGGACGGCGCGATCGTCGGCTCGGGCGCGCAGGTCCTGGGGCCGATCACGGTGGGGCCGCGCGCGCGCGTCGGCGCCAATGCCGTGGTGACACGCGACGTTCCCGAAGGCGCGGTGATGGTCGGCATCCCCGCACGCCCCACGATGGTCGAAGGCGGCGCGGCACCCGAGAAGCGCTTCGTCCCCTATGGTACCCCCTGTTCCGAGTTGTTCGATCCACAGACCCAGAAGGTCGAGAAGCTGCGCTGCGAACTCGACACGCTGCGTCGCCAGCTCGACATGCTGCTGGCGGAACAGGAAGACAGGCGCGACCGGGCCTGATGGGGATCGTCCCCTTTCCCAAGACCCCCGGACAGGTCGGCTTCGAGCGCGCCGAGCTGAACCGCATCCTCGACCTGTACGGACGGATGGTGGCGGCCGGACATTGGCGGGATTATGCGATGGACTTGGGACGCGATGCGGCCGTCTTCTCGGCGTTCCGCCGCACCGCCGAACGTCCCGAGTACCGCATCGAAAAGCGCCCGGCGCTGCGCAATCGGCAGGGCATGTGGGCGTTGATCGGCGAGGGCGGCATGGTTCTGAAGCGCGGGCATGAACTGGGGCCGGTGCTCGCCCCCGTCGAGCGCCGTCTGTTGAAGCTGGTCGAGGAATAGGCGAGCCGCCGACCGCGCCCATGAAAAAACGCCGGCCCCCCGCAAAGGGAGCCGGCGCCGTTGTTTCCAATCTGGTCGGATCGTCCGGTTACTTGCCGCCGCGCTGACGGCACTGATCGAACTGACCCTTTTTGCAGATCGGGTAGCTCTTCAGCGGCTGCGGGGCCGGATAGGCTTGTTCTGGGCTCGGCGCCTGCTTGAACACCACCGGGGCGCCGGGCTGCGGCATCCCGGCCATCGCCGGCTGCGCGGGCTGATAGCCGCCGGGGGTCTCGGTACCGGCCGATGCGCTGGCGGTGGTCTGTGCGGTCATGCCGCCCTGCTGCGTCGCCATGGTGCCGTCGGCGGTGGTTGCCGCGCCGGCCTGGGTGGTATCCTGGGCGAATACGGGTGCGGCGATCAGGGCCGTGGCCGCTAGAAAAACGAGCTTCATGCGAATCTCCTGTTCAGAAGCGCAAGTGCGTTAGCGCGGGTGGGGAACGCCCCACCCGGTACTTGGCTCCCTCGTTTCGCTCCCGACCCGACTGGGAGCGCGATTCCATCCGTTTTCGGACCGAACGCGGGCGATCAGACGCCGGCGTCCAGCGAATAGCCCGCCGATCGAACCGTACGGATGATATCGGGGCGGTCGCCGATGTTGATCGCCTTGCGCAGACGGCGGATGTGCACGTCCACCGTCCGGCTCTCGATATCGGAGTCGTGCCCCCACACCGCATCGAGCAGCCGCTCGCGCGAGAACACCCAGCCGGGATGTTCCAGGAAATGCTTCAGCAAGCGGAATTCGGTCGGCCCGAGCGAGACGACCTCGCCCGCGCGGCGAACCTTGTGGCCGACCGTATCCATCTCGATATCGGCATAGACCAGCGCTTCGCCCGCCAGGGCGGGGCGGACGCGGCGCAGGACCGCGCCGACGCGCGCAACCAACTCGCGCGGGGAGAAGGGCTTGGTGACGTAGTCGTCGGCACCCGTCTCCAGCCCCCGTACCCGGTCCTCTTCCTCACCGCGCGCGGTCAGCATGATGATCGGCACATTGGCGGTCTCCGGCGCGCGGCGGAGGCGGCGACACACCTCGATCCCCGAGATACCCTCGACCATCCAGTCCAGCAGGACGATGTCCGGCGTGCTTTCCCGCGCCAGCAGCAGCGCTTCCTCGCCATCGGGGGTGTGGACGACCTCGAAATCCTCGCGCTTGAAATGGAAGACGAGCAGTTCCGCGAGCGCGGCGTCGTCCTCGACCAGCAACATCTTTACCCGTGCCATCGTGCCTGTTCCCTCAAGAAGGCAAACTGCCGCCGCGGTCCCGCTCGCCCATTTGCGTGCCGGTGGCGGCAAAATACACCATCTCCGCGACGTTGGTCGCATGGTCGCCGATACGTTCAAGATTCTTGGCGATGAACAGCAGGTGCGCGACCTGTCCGATCGTCTTGGGATTCTCGACCATATGGGTGACGAGCGTGCGGAAGATGGAATCGTAGAAATCGTCGAGCGCGTTGTCGCTGTCGCGCACCCGCACCGCCGCCTCGGCGTCACGCGCGGCGAAGGCGTCGAGCACGTCATGGACCATGGCCGAAGCGATCTTGGCCATGGCGGGCAGGACAGAGATCGGCTCGATCCGGTCCTCGCTTTCCAGCATGGGTACGCGCTTGGCGATGTTCTTGGCATAATCGCCGATGCGTTCGACCACGCTGGCGATCTTCAACGCCGCGACGACCTCGCGCAGGTCGTTGGCCATCGGCGCGCGCAGCGCGATGGTGCGCACGGCCAGCCGCTCGACCTCCGCCTCGATCACGTCGATCGCCTTGTCGTCCTCGCGCACCTTGCGCGCCAGTTCCAGGTCGGAACGTTGCAGCGCCTTGATCGCATTGGCGATCGCCTCCTCGGCCAATCCGCCCATCTGGCTGATCAGCCCGCGCAAGCGGCCGATGTCGTTGTCGAATGCCTTGACGGTGTGGTCCATGATCCTCGTCCTCAGCCGTAACGGCCGGTAATATAGTCCTTCGTCCGCTCTTCCTTCGGGTTCGTGAAGATGTCGGACGTGCGCCCATACTCGACGAGCGTGCCGAGATGGAAAAAGGCGGTGCGCTGCGACACGCGGGCCGCCTGCTGCATGTTGTGGGTCACGATCGCGATGGCATAGCGGCCGCGCAGGTCGTGGATCAGCTCCTCGATCTTGGCGGTCGCGATCGGATCGAGCGCGCTGCACGGCTCGTCCATCAGGATGACTTCCGGGTCGACCGCGATGGCGCGCGCGATGCACAGCCGCTGCTGCTGACCACCCGACAGCGCAGTGCCGCTTTCCGAGAGGCGATCCTTGACCTCGTTCCACAGGCCGGCGCGGGTCAGCGAACGCTCGACGATCATGTCGAGCTCGCCGCGCGAGCCGGCCAGCCCGTGGATGCGCGGGCCATAGGCGACATTCTCATAGATCGACTTGGGGAAGGGGTTGGGCTTCTGGAAGACCATGCCGACCCGGGCGCGCAGCTGCACCACGTCCATCTCGGGCGCGTAGATGTCCTGTCCGTCCAGCCGCACGTCCCCCGACACCCTCGCCGAGGGGATGGTATCGTTCATCCGGTTCAGCGTGCGCAGGAAGGTCGACTTGCCGCAGCCCGAGGGGCCGATGAACGCGATGACGTGATCCATATCGACATCGATCGAGATGTCGTCGATCGCCTGCTTGGCGCCATAGGACACGCTGACGTTGCGCGCGGTTATCTTGGGTGTCGTCACCAGCGTGTCTCGAAGCGATTGCGGAGGTAGATGGCCAGCCCGTTCATCGCGAGCAGGAAGACCAGAAGGACGATGATCGCGGCCGAGGTCTTTTCGATGAAGCCCCGGTCGACCTGATCGGACCAGAGGAAAATCTGGACGGGAAGTACCGTCGAAGGATCGGTCAGCCCGCGCGGCGGTGCCGCGATGAAGGCGCGCATGCCGATCATCAGGAGCGGCGCGGTCTCGCCCAGCGCGCGGGCCATGCCGATGATGGTGCCGGTCAGGATGCCGGGGAGGGCGAGCGGCAGGACATGGTGGAAGATCACCTGTACCCGCGACGCGCCGACCGCCAGGGCCGCGTCGCGGATCGACGGCGGCACCGACTTGATGGCGTTGCGTCCGGCGATGACGATGACCGGCATCGTCATCAAGGCGAGCGTCAGCCCGCCGACCAGCGGTGCCGAGCGCGGCAGTCCGAAGGTCCCCAGGAAGACCGCCAGTCCCAGCAGGCCGAAGATGATCGACGGCACCGCCGCCAGATTGTTGATCGACACCTCGATCAGGTCGGTCCAGCGGTTCCTGGTGGCATATTCCTCCAGATAGAGTGCCGCCAGGACACCGATCGGAAAGGCGAGCGCCAGCGTGACCAGCATGGTCAGCAGCGAGCCCTTGGCCGCACCCCAGATGCCGACCCGTGTCGGGTCGGTGGCGTCGGCATCGGTCAGGAAATTCCAGTTCCAGCCGGTCGATAGCAGCCCCTTCGCGCGCAGGTCCGCGACCACCCGCTCGGCATCGGGCGTGCCCTCTCCCTTGGCCGCGACGTCATAGGCGCTGGCGACCGGCAGGGTGAAGGTGACGGTTCGGTCTAGGATCGAGGGATCGGCCTTGATCGCGTCGCGTACGACGATCCAGGCACCCGGCGACAACAGCGCGGCACCATCCCGCCCGAACCGCGCGGTCGCGGCGTTGTCGACCGCATCTTCCAGACCGGCACCGGCCAGCGCCAGATCGGCGCTGCGTCCCCTCACGCGCGCGGGCTCGATCGGCAGATCGGCGCCCGCCAGATCGATGGGCAGCATGACCCGGGTCTGGGTAAAGCCCCGCATCCCCTGCGCGATCATGGTGATGAGCAGGAATGCCAGGAAGGCGGCGGACAGGGCAACGGCCGCCATGCCGAGCAGCCGGAAGCGCCGCTCGGCGGCATAGCGTCGGCGCAGGCGCCGGGCCATGGCCGGGCTGTCCCACCGGGTCGAACGAACGGGCGCATCCGCCGTCGAAGGGGGCGGCCGCTTATTCATAGGTTTCCCGGTACCGCTTCACGACGGTCAGCGCGACGATGTTGAGCAGCAGGGTGATGACGAACAATGTCAGCCCCAGCGCGAAGGCCGCCAGAGTCTTGGGGCTGTCGAACGCCGCCTCGCCGGTCAGCAGGTCTACGATCTGGCGGGTCACGGTGGTGGTGCTGGCGAAGGGGTTGGCCGTCAGTGTGGCCACGCCGCTGGCCGCCATGACGACGATCATCGTCTCGCCGATCGCGCGGCTGACGGCGAGCAGGACACCGCCTACCACACCGGGCAGCGCTGCGGGCAGCATGACGCGGGTGATCGTCTCGGACGGCGTCGCGCCCATCGCCAGGCTGCCGTCGCGCATGGCGCGGGGAACGGCGGCCAGGCTGTCGTCGGCCATGGATGAGACGAAGGGGATGATCATGACCCCCATCACCAGCCCGGCGGCCAGCGCGCTTTCGGACGAAGCCCAGTCGATGCCGATCGCGACCGCGAACCGGCGCACCGCCGGGGCGACGGTGAGGGCGGCGAAATAACCGTAGACGACGGTGGGAATGCCGGCGAGCACCTCGATGACGGGTTTCATGATGCGGCGCGCGCGCGGCGCGGCATATTGGGTCAGATAGATGGCGCTGAGGAGACCGAAGGGAATGGCGACCGCCATCGCGATCACCGCGCCGATGAAGAAGGTGCCCCAGAACAACGGCACGGCCCCCAGTGAGGCCCCCGGATCGCGCGGATCGATGACCTGCGGGCTCCAATGCGTGCCGAACAGGAAGTCGGTGATCGGTACGACCGAGAAGAAGCGTCCCGCCTCGTAGAGGAGCGAGGCGACGATCCCGGCGGTGGTCAGGATCGCAATCAGCGATGCCCCCAGCAGCAACCCCAGGATGACCCGTTCGATTCGCGTCCGTGCCGCGAAATCGGGGCGCACGCGCAGATAGGCATGGGCACCGCCCGCCAGCGCGAGCATGAGCACGATCGCGGTGGCGATCCAGTCGATCCGGGTCTGCGCGGCCTCATAGGCAGGCGCCAGCACGCGCGACAGGGGATGAAAAGCGCCATAAGCCCGGCCGGTCGCCAGTGCGCGTGCCTCCGACAGGATGGCGGCGCGCTCGAACCCCGGCGCCGGCAGCTGTAAGGCGGCAGGCGTCGCCACTACCATGTCGGTGACCAGCGCCGGCGACGTCGCCGCCCAGACGGTCAGAAACAGGAGCGGCGGAATGGCGGTCCACAAGGCGACGTACCAACCATGGTGATGCGGCAGCGCGCTGACTCGCATGCCCGTCCGGCGACGAAAGCCCAGCGCACGCATTCGTGCCGCGGCCCAGGCTATCAGCCCCAATCCGAGGATCAGGATCAGGAGGATCACGCCGCTCATGACGGCAACGTCGCGGGGTTCAGCGCCGTCTCGCCGGCAATGATGGCGCGCGACCGGCTCTGGACGGCGGGTGGCGATGCGATCAGGCCGCGCCGCACCAGCGGACCGTCCTGGCCCCAATTCCTGGCATAAAGGATCAGGAACCGGCGAAGGCCGGGAATGGCGTCGAGATGCGCCTTCTTCACGTAGATGTAGAGCGGCCGCGATCCGGGATAGCGCTCCGCCGCGATCGCCTGATAGCTCGGCATCACGCCGTCGATCGCGACCCCGTCGACGATGTGGCGATTTTCCTCGAGATAGGAATAGCCGAAGATGCCGATCGCGTTGGGATTGGATTGCAGCTTCTGAACGATCAGATTGTCGTTCTCACCCGCATCGATATAGGCGCCGTCCTCCCGCACGCGCGTGCACATCAAATGATGTTGTTCGGCGTCACGTCGACCAAGTTCGGCCGCGCCCGGCTCGACGGCGTTGCACCCCCGCGTCAGGATCAGTTCGGCCAGCGCGTCGCGCGTGCCGCTGGTTGCGGGCGGGCCATAGACTTGGATCGGAACGGCGGGCAGCGTCGGGTTGACGTCGCGCCAGGTTCGCGTGGTGTTGGGCCGCCCGCCCGGCCGTGCGGCCAACGCGCGGTAAATGTCCGCCGTACTGAGCTGCATGCGCGGGCTACGCTTCGATTCGGCAAAAGCGATGCCGTCGATACCGATCGGGATTTCCAGAATCGCGTTCACGCCGTGCGCCGCGCATTCGCGATATTCGCCGGCCTTCATCCGGCGCGAGGCGTTGACGATATCGGGATGACCCGCGCCGATGCCGGCGCAGAACAGCTTCATGCCGGCCCCGGTCCCGGTCGATTCGATGACGGGCGCCTTGGCCTGCGGATCGGCGGCGACGAATCGCTCGGCGATGATCGTGGTGAAGGGATAAACCGTCGAGGACCCCACCGCCGTGATCTGGTCGCGCACACCCGCACCGCCGCCATTGGCCTGATCGTGACAGGCCGCCAGCGCGAACGTCGCGGCGAGTAGACAGGGCAGACGCATCGATTTCCTTGAGCGACCGGAACGGGTGCGGACCGGCGCTTCCACGCCCGCCATACTCCCGTGTGACATTTCTATTTCTCTTTTGTGACACCGCTCTCGGAAACGGGTTTTTCGGTCGTTTTCAACGGCGGGAGTCTGACGGTCACGGTCGTGCCCACGCCGACTTCGCTGGCGATCTCCAGACGACCGCGATGCCGCTCGACGATATGCTTGACGATGGCGAGGCCCAGGCCGGTGCCACCGATGCTGCGGCTGCGGCCCGAATCGACGCGGTAGAAGCGCTCCGTCAGGCGCGGGAGATGGCCGGGTGCGATCCCCTCGCCGCGATCGGCGACGCTCAGACGAAGCATCGGCCCATCCTGCGCCAGCGATACTCGGATCGGCGTGTCCGCCCGTCCGTATTTCATCGCATTGCCGATGAGATTGTGCAGCATCTGCGACAGCTGCGCCCGGTCGCCCGCGATGGGTGGCAGGTCCTCGGCCAGTTCGCACACGACGTCCTTGGCGCGGGGGGCGCCGGAGTCGAGGAACTCCTCCCAGACGTTTTCGACCAGGTCGCCCAGATCGGTCGACTGCGCGGGCTGCCGATATTTGTCCGCCTCGATCCGGCTCAGTGAGATCAGATCCTCGACCAGGCGCTGCATTCGACGCGCCTCGTCGAACATCACCTTCAGGAAGCGGGTGCGGATTTCGGGATCGTCGCCCGCCTCGTCCCCCAGCGTTTCGATGAACCCCAGGATCGAGGCGAGCGGGGTCCGTAGTTCGTGGCTGGCATTGGCGACGAAATCGACGCGCATCCGCTCCGCCGCGTCATGACCGGTCTGATCGATCAGGTGGACGATACGCTGGCCGCTCGTGATGTCGGCCACCCGCATGTCCCAGCGGTGGTCGAGCGAGCCGAGGCCGACCAGCGAGATGGGCTGTTCGGGATCGGCCGATCGCTGGCTCATCAGGCGTTCGGCGGCCGCCGGGTGGCGAATGGCGATCCGCGCATCCTCACCGACGATATGCGCGCCGAGCAGCGTTCGGGCGGCGCGATTGGCGAGGCTGACCCGGCCATCGTCGATCAGCAGGACCGGTTCGATGATGGCGTCCAGTGCTTCGGCCAGGAGCGGGGAGAGGGGCGTGTCGCGGTCCTCCCCGACTTCGTCCTCGTCGTCGCCCCGCTGTTCGCCTTCGCTTGCCACCAAGGCCGCCGCGATGCCGCCGACCAGGGTGATGATCGCCGGCCCCGGCCCCGCCGACAGGATGACGACGAGCGCCGCGACGACGGCGACGATGATGGCCCACCAGGTGCGAATGCCGAATCCCATGGCGCATCGATGTAGCGGGCGCCGGGCGACCTGTCTTCCTCCCAGCTTGGGGCAGGCGGATGCCGTCCAAGTCCTTGTCCCTGTGCGGCGAATGTGGGAGATCACGTGCGCCATGGAAGAGATGCCGCCACGATCCGTACCCGACGATGCGATGCCTTCGGTAGCCGAGGACGACGGCAATGGCGTGACCAGTCGCCGCGCGCTGATGCTGGGCGCGCTGGGGGCGAGCACGGTGGTGGCGATCCGTCCGGCGCTGGCGCAGACGGCGGGATCGGTCCTGACCTGCGAGATTCCTATCCCCGACCAGGCGCGGGCGGGCAGCTATATCGCGCTCGACGGCTCGACGGTGCCGGCACGGACCCTGTTTTCCTTCGCCCCCCCAAGCCGCCCCTATACCGGCGAGGAGGTTCGCCGCGCGTTGCAGGGCGGGATGCTGCCCAATACCAATTATTTCAGCAATCAGGCGTATCTGAACTATATCCGGCGCCTGCAGCGCGGGCAGGGCGGTTTTACCTGCTATGCCTCGATCCAGATGCCGGGCGGCTGAAGTGAGCGAGCCGCGCTACCGCACGGTGGCGGCGGACCTGATCCTCGTGGAACCGCTCGACATCTTCACCGCCGTGTTTCACCGCCCCTCGGGCATCACGCACCTGTTGAGCGAACCCGCGCCCCAGATCATGGAAGCCTTGGCCACGGAGCCGCTGACGCTGCAGGCGCTGGCGGACCGGCTGATGCAGCATTATGAACTGGACGGGGCGGATGCCATGGCGGCCCTTCGCGCCCGTCTCGCCGAACTGGAGGCGGCGGGGCTCGTCGTCCATCCGTGAAGCATGCGGTCACCTTGCAGGTCGGACCGGTCGGCTTTCGTATCGGGTCGGACTGGCGCGCGCCCATCGCGGCGGTCGAAACCTTGTACCAGGATTATCCGCGCGCGGGCTTTGCCGACTATACGGTGCGGCTGGAGGCCGCCGCGATCTGGCGGCGCTGGATACGGCCATCGATCGGGATATCGGGCGATTATCGGCTGCCCGAGGCCGCGCCCTTGCCGCTGCGTCACGGTTTACTGGCCGCCGAGCTCGGCATGAACCTGCAAATGGCGCTGGGCCACCGACTCCATCTCCTGCTGCACGCTTCGGTGGTCGAACGTGACGGGCGTGCCGTCATCATGAGCGGCGTATCCGGGGCCGGCAAATCGACGCTTGCGCTGCTTCTGGCGCAGCGTGGCTGGCGTTTCCTGGGCGATGAATTCGCGCTGATCGAACCGGACAGCGGCTTGGTCGTGCCTTTTCCCCGCCCGGTCAGCCTGAAGAATGAAAGCCTGTCCGTCATTCCCGCCGGCAACCGGGTCGGCCCCCTGCTGTCCGGCACGCCGAAGGGTGATATCCGCCATGTCGCCCCGGATATGGCGGCGCTGTCGGCGATGGACCGGCCTGCACGGCCAGTGCTCCTGCTGTTCCCGCGCTTCGGCTTTCCAGAGGCTATCCGCACCCTCCCGCCCGCCGAGAGCTTCGTTCGGCTGACCCAGGCATCGACCAACTATGTCGCGCTGGGCGAGGCCGGCTTTCGGGCGCTGAACAGGCTGCGGGCCACGGTGCCGGCCATCGCGTTCGACTATCCCGACGGTGACGCGGGCGTGGCGGCGGTCGAGACGCTATGGGACGCGCTGTGAAGCCTGTCGATCGACTGATTGCCATCCTGCGTGATCCCGGCGACGCCGTATCACTCGACCTTCCAGAATGGATGATGGTCCTGACGGTGGCGCGTGCGGAGCTGCTGCTGGGCAGTCTGGCGCACCGGTTATCCGGCCTGCCGGTGCCGGCGGAGGTCGAGGCGGTCCTGAACGATGCGCGGACCGAAGCGACCGAGGTGCGACGTGCCGCCTTGTGGGAGGCCAATCGGGTCGCCCATGCATTGCGTACGCTCGGCTGTCCCGTCATCCTCCTAAAAGGGACGGCCTTCGTGGCCGCAGGGCTGGGGGCCGGACAGGGGCGATCTATCGGCGATTGCGACATCCTGTTGCCGCGCACCATGTTGCCGGCCGCCGAGGCGCTGCTGGCCGATGCGGGTTGGGAATGGGTGAAGCCCGACGCTTATGACGACCTCTATTATCGGCGCTGGATGCATGAATTGCCGCCACTGATCCACCGGGAGCGGGATCGGATGCTCGACGTGCATCATACGATCCTTCCCCCGACCGCCCGGCCCAAGCCCGATGCCGAAGCGCTGCTGGCCGACGCCGTGCCCTTGGGCGGCGGCCTGGCCGTGTTGTCACACGACGACATGATCGTTCATGCGGCCGCGCATCTGTTTGCCGATGGCGACCTGACCGGCGGCTTGCGCAACCTGTGGGACATCCATGCGCTGGTCGTCGAGCGCGGTGCGGACGGCTTGGCCGATCGTGCGCGCCATCATGGGCTGACCACCGCCGTCGGCCGGGCCATGCGGTTGAGCCACGCGATCTTCGCAACGCCGGGGCCCTCATGCTGGCGGCGTCTGACCTTCAACGACCGAATGTTCCGTCGTCGCATGATGGCGCGCGACGGCTGGGGACGGGGGCGGCGGCCGATCACGCGTCTGGCCTTTTACATTCGCTCGCACTTGATCCGCATGCCGTTCCCCCTTTTGTTGCGGCATCTCTGGATCAAGTGGCAGAAGGGGCGAGCCGCTCCAGCGTCGGGATGAGCGTCGCGTAGCTGTCGATGATCGCGTCGGCGCCCAGCGTCTCGACCGGCTGGCTTAGAAAGCCGAAGCGGCAGGCTATGACCGGAAGCCCGGCGGCCTGCGCAGCCTGGACATCGAAGATCGAATCGCCGACGAACGCCGCACTTCCGCCGCCGCATTGGTCGACCAGCGCCCGGATCGGCACGGGCGATGGCTTCGCCACGCCCAAGGTGTCGCCCCCGATGATCGCGGCGAACCGCTCGGTCAGGCCCAGTGCCCCCAGGACCGCCCGCGCGAACCGTTCCAGCTTGTTGGTCATGATGCCCATCGTCACGCCGCGCGCCGCCAGCATGTCCAGGGCTTCGATCGTCCCCGGAAAGGGAGCGGTATGCACGGCCAGGTTCGCCTCGTAATGATCCAGAAGGCGGCGATGGAGAATATCGAGCGTCTCCGGGTCGTAGCCCCCCGTCGCCGCCAGCCCATGCTCCAGCATCCGTCGCGCCCCGCCACCGATCATCGGCTTGACCGCCTCGACGCTGAGTGCCGGCCGCCCGATCGAGGCCAGCGCATGGTTGACCGCCGCCGTCAGGTCACCGCTGGTGTCGAGCAACGTTCCGTCGAGATCGAAGCCGACGATGGAGAAGGGAAAACCACGGGATGAATTGGCGTCCATAAAGGGGTTCCGATGCAGTCTGGCGCTGGCTTTGGCCGGAAATCCATGGCAGGCGCAACCACCATGACGAGACCAGTCGCCGCCATCATTCTCGCCGCGGGTAAAGGCACCCGCATGAAATCGGACCTGCACAAGGTCCTGCATCCCATCGCCGGGCGGCCGATGCTGCTCCATCTGATCGACAGCGTTCGGCAATTGTCACCCGCGCATGTCGTCGTCGTGACCGGGGCGGGGCGCGAGCAGGTCGAAGCCGCCGTGGCGCCGCTCGGCGTGGCCACCGCGCTTCAGGCCGAGCAACTGGGTACCGGTCACGCCGTCGCCCAGGCGCGCGCGGCGCTGGCTGGTTTCGATGGCGACGTTCTTATCCTCTATGGAGACGTGCCGCTGGTCGAGACGGCGACGATGCGCCGCATGATCGATCGCCTGCGTCAGGATGATCGGCCGGCCGCTGTCGTGCTGGGCTTCCGTCCCGACGACGCCGCCGCTTATGGGCGCGTGATCGCCGACGTCGATGGCCGGATCGATCGCATGGTCGAGTTCAAGGACGCGAGCGTCGAAGAACGTGCCGTAACCCTGTGTAATTCGGGCCTGATGGCGGTCCGATCGGAGGACTTGTTCGGGCTGCTCGATCGCGTCGGCAACGACAATGCGGCGGGCGAATACTACCTTCCCGACATCGTCATGCTGGCTGCGGGCGACGGCCGTCACTCGGCGGTCATCGAGACGGAAGCGGCCGAGGTCGCGGGCGTCAACAGCCGTGGCGAGCTGGCGACCGTCGAAGGCGACTGGCAGCGCCGCCGCCGCGCGCGTGCGATGGCAGAGGGCGCGACGCTGATCGCGCCGGATACGGTGTGGTTCTCGCACGACACCAGCATCGGCCGGGACGTGGTGATCGAACCGCATGTCGTGTTCGGGCCCGGCGTCCACGTCGCCGACGGTGTCACCATTCATGCCTTCAGCCATCTGGAGGGCGCCACCGTGGCGACCGGTGCCGATATCGGCCCCTATGCGCGGCTGCGTCCCGGCGCGGATGTGCGAGAAGGCGCGCGCGTCGGCAATTTCGTCGAAATGAAGAAGGCGGTGCTGGGGCCGGGTGCCAAGGCCAATCACCTGACCTATCTCGGCGATGCCGAGGTCGGGGCGGGCGCGAATATCGGCGCCGGCACCATCACCTGCAACTATGACGGCTTCCTCAAATATCGCACCGTGATCGGCGAGGGGGCGTTCATCGGTTCCAACTCGGCCCTGGTCGCACCGGTGACGATCGGGGCGGGCGCGATCGTCGGCGCGGGCGCGGTGGTGACGAGCGATGTCGATGCCGACGCATTGGCGCTGGTCCGACCCGAACGACAGACCAAGTCGGGTTGGGCAAAGCGTTTTCGAGAACTGATGAAGGCCAATAAGGCCGCGAAGAAGGGCGGGGAATAAGCGTTATGTGTGGTATCGTTGGAATCCTAGGTGGCGATGATGTCGCCGAGCGCCTGCTCGATGGCCTGCGTCGTCTGGAATATCGTGGATACGACTCGGCTGGCATCGCGACCATCGACGACGGTTCGATCGAGCGACGGCGGGCCTCGGGCAAGCTGGTCAATCTGGCGCGCGAACTGGCCGAGCATCCGCTGCCCGGCACGATCGGCATCGCGCACACCCGCTGGGCGACGCATGGCGGCCCCACCACTAACAACGCGCACCCGCATGCTACCGACCATGTCGCGGTCGTGCACAACGGCATTATCGAGAATTTCAAGGCGCTGCGCGAAGAACTGACCGCGCGTGGCCGCGTGTTCACCAGCGAGACCGATACCGAAGTCGTCGCGCATCTGGTCAGCGAGAAGGTCGAGCAGGGGCTGGATCCGGTCGCGGCGGTTCGCGAGATCCTGCCGCGCCTGCACGGCGCGTTCGCACTCGCCATCCTGTTTCGCGACCAGCCCGATCTGCTGATCGGTGCGCGGCTGGGTTCGCCGCTCGTAGTCGGTTACGGCGAGGACGAGACCTATCTCGGCTCGGACGCGCTGGCGCTGGCGCCGCTGACCCAGCGTATCGCCTATCTCGACGAAGGTGACTGGGTCGTCTGCACGCGTGAGGGCGCGCAGGTCTTTGACCGCGACAACAACCCCGTCGAGCGCCCCGTCACGATCTCGGGCGTGACCGGTGCCCTGATCGACAAGGGCAATCACCGTCACTTCATGCAGAAGGAAATCTACGAGCAGCCGATCGTCGTCGCTCAGACGCTGCGCTCGTATCTCCAGCGTCTGGAAGGGCGCATCGCGCTGCCCATTCCCGATTTTGATCTGTCGGGCATCAAGCGCGTCACCATCGTCGCATGCGGCACCAGCTTCTATGCGGGCATGGTCGCCAAATACTGGTTCGAGCAGTTCGCGCGCGTGCCGGTCGATATCGATGTCGCCTCCGAATTCCGCTACCGCGCGCCAGTCATGGAGCCGGGCGGCCTGATGATCGTCATCAGCCAGTCGGGCGAGACCGCCGACACGCTGGCGGCGCTGCGTCATGCCAAGAGCGAGGGGCAGACGATTGCGGCGGTGGTCAACGTGCCGACCAGTTCGATGGCGCGCGAGGCGGACCTGCTGCTCCCCACCCATGCCGGGCCTGAGATCGGCGTAGCCTCGACCAAAGCCTTTACCTGCCAGCTCAGCGTCCTCGCCGCGCTCGCCGCCAACCTCGCCAAGGCCAAGGGCCGGCTGACGGTGGACGAGGAGAAGCAGATCGTCCGCCATCTGGCGGAGGCCCCCGCCGCGATCAACGGCGCGCTGGCCTATGACGAGGCGATCGAAGGCATGGCCGGTGCCATCGCCGGTGCGCGGGATGTCCTCTATCTCGGCCGTGGCACCGACTATCCACTGGCCCTCGAAGGCGCGCTGAAGCTGAAGGAAATCAGCTACATCCATGCCGAGGGCTATGCCGCCGGTGAGATGAAGCACGGGCCGATCGCCCTGATCGACGAATCGGTGCCGGTCATCGTCATCGCACCGTCGGGGCCGTTGTTCGAAAAGACCGTCTCGAACATGCAGGAGGTGCAGGCGCGCGGCGGCAAGGTCGTGCTGATCTCCGACTATGACGGGATCGAGGCGGCGGGTGAGGGGTGTATCGCGACGATCACCATGCCCAAGGTTCACCCGTTGATCGCACCGATCGTCTATGCGGTCCCAGTCCAGCTGCTCGCCTATCACGTCGCCGTGGCCAAGGGCACCGATGTCGATCAGCCGCGCAATCTCGCCAAGAGCGTGACGGTCGAATAACTGTCCATTTACGGCAGATTAAGCGTCTATGGTTACCATCACCTTCGTAATGTAGCGTAAGAGTGGTGGTAACCGGATGCGTATTCTGATCGTCGATGACGAACCGGCGGTTCATGCGAGCTATGACCGGTGCTTTTCCCCCGGCTTCGGCGGCGACGGAAATGGACAGGTCGGCGGCGGCATCGACGCGATCGGCGATATCCGCCACTGCTTCCAGGGAGAGGAGGCGGTCGATCAAGTCGCACGCGCCAAAGCCGAAGGCGCACCCTTCGCCGTCGCCTTTATCGACATCCGCATGCCCCCCGGCATCGACGGGCGAGAGACCGCGCGTCGCATCCGCCTGATCGATCCCGACATCCATCTGGTGATCGTCACCGGCTACACCGATTTTTCGCCGGCCGAGATCAGCCAGGTCGCCGGGCCCGCCGACAAGATCTTCTACATCGCGAAGCCCTTCGCCGCGGCGGAAGTCTCGCAGACCGCGATCGCGCTATGCCGCCGCTGGCAGAACGACCGCGAACTGGCCGAGGCGCGCGCGCAACTGGCGGCGCAAGTTGTCGCGCTGGAGGAGAAATCGGCGGAGTTGGAGGCCAATGAAAGCCGCGCGATGCACATCGCGATGCACGACGCCTTGACCGATGCGCCCAACCGTATGGCGTTTCTGCGCGGCTTGAACGAGCGCGGGCGTATGCCGGGTCGGTTCGTGACGGCGATGATCGACCTCGACCGGTTCAAGCTGGTCAACGACACGCTCGGCCATCTGGCCGGCGACGAACTGATCCGGGAAGTGTGCTGGACCCTGCAACACGCGGCACCGCGCGGCGCCATGGTCGCGCGGCTGGGCGGCGACGAATTCGGCATCCTGTTCGACACTGATAGCGAAGCCGACGCCGTCGCCGCCTGCGACCGGATTGTCACCGCCTGCGCCAAGACCTTCAG
>NZ_JBNNOB010000072.1:0-17655 GCF_050274375.1 Sphingomonas sp. NPDC019816 | reverse complement strand
GGGGGTACTCGGTACTATACTAACAGCCGTTCAGGCTGAGCGAAGTCGAAGCCCACGCCCTGCCATCACCACAAGGGCAAACTCACTCCCCCCGCGGCGCCACTTCTTCGACCGTCCCGGCAAAAGCCTCGAAATCCTTGGCCTCGCCGAACTCCCGGTACACGCTGGCGAACCGAATGTACGCCACCGAATCCAAGCCCTTCAGCCCTTCCATCACCATCTCACCGATCCGCTTGGACGACACCTCGCCCTCGCCGCTCGTCTCCAGCTGGCGCTGAATCCCGGACACGAGCTTCTCCACTCGCACCGGGTCGATCGGGCGTTTGCGCGTGGCGATGGAAATGGACCGGAGCAGCTTCTCGCGGTCGAACGGCTCGCGTCGTTCCTCGCTCTTCAGCACGAACAGTTCGCGCAACTGGATGCGCTCGAACGTCGTGAAGCGCGCTCCGCAGCCTTCGCATTGGCGGCGGCGGCGGATGGCCGCCCCATCTTCGGTGGGGCGGCTGTCCTTTACCTGACTGTCTTCATGGCCACAAAAGGGGCAGCGCATTCAGATCTTCTTCTTGGCCTTGAAATAGGCGTAGCCGGCACCCGCCGCCGCGCCGAGGACCGGGCCGACGAACGGCACGGGGATGGCGACCACGGCGCCCAGCGCGCCCCACTTGGCCATGCTCTTGCCCAGGCCCGGGGTCGACTTGATGTCGCTCTGAACCTCTGCAAATTTTTGGTCGAACTTGGCCATTTGAAACGTCCTTATCCCTGATAGATCGGAAAGCGTGCGCAAAGCTCACGCACACGGGCACGAACGTTCGCCTCGACTTCCGGGTCCCCATGCTCGCCCTTGGCCTTCAAACCGTCGAGCACATCGGCGACCATATGGCCGATCTGTTCGAACTCCGCCGGGCCGAAACCGCGCGTGGTGCCGGCGGGCGAGCCGACGCGGATGCCGCTGGTCTTCATCGGGGGCAGCGGATCGTTGGGGATGCCGTTCTTGTTGCAGGTGATGCCGGCGCGCTCCAGCGCCTCGTCGGCGTCGCGGCCGGTGATGCCCAGCGGGGTCAGGTCGACCAGCGCCAGATGCGTGTCGGTGCCGCCCGCGACCAGGTTCGCGCCGCGCGCCTTCAGCGTCGCTGCCAGCACGCGGGCATTTTCGACCACCGCCGCGATATAGGTCTTGAACTCGGGCTGAAGCGCCTCGCCGAAGGCGACCGCCTTGGCGGCGATGACGTGCATCAGCGGGCCACCCTGCAGGCCGGGGAAGACCGCCGAGTTGATCTTCTTCGCGATGGCTTCGTCATTGGTCATGATCATGCCGCCGCGCGGACCGCGCAGCGTCTTGTGCGTGGTGGTGGTCACGACATGCGCATGGCCGAACGGCGTCGGGTGCAGGCCGCCCGCGACGATGCCTGCGAAGTGCGCCATGTCGACCATGAAATAGGCGCCGACCTCGTCCGCGATGGCGCGGAACTTGGCGAAGTCGATCGTGCGCGGATAGGCCGAGCCGCCCGCGATGATGATCTTGGGCTGGCTCTCGCGCGCGATCCGGGCGACCTCGTCATAGTCGATCAGGTGCGTCTCGGGGTCGACGCCATACTGCACCGCGTTGAACCACTTGCCCGACAGCGCCGCTCGGGCGCCGTGCGTCAGATGGCCACCGGCATCGAGCGACAGGCCCATGATCGTGTCGCCGGGCTTGGCCAGCGCCAGCATCACCGCGCCGTTCGCCTGCGCGCCCGAGTGCGGCTGGACGTTGACGAACTCACAGCCGAAAATCTGCTTGGCGCGGTCGATCGCCAGCTGCTCGACCTCGTCCGACGGGGCGCAGCCCTGATAATAACGCTTGCCCGGATAACCCTCGGCATACTTGTTGGTGAAGACCGAGCCTTGCGCTTCCATCACCGCCTTGGAGACGATGTTCTCGGAGGCAATCAGCTCGATCTGGGTCTGCTCACGCTCCAGCTCGTGGGCGACACCGGCGAAGACGGCGGGGTCGGCATCGGCCAGGGTACGGGTGAAGAAACCGGCGGGCTGGACGTCGTTCATGCTCATGAGGGCGGTATCCTTGGCGTTCAATTCTGGGCGGGCGCGGTGGACAGCATGTCGACACGGCGCTGATGACGTCCGCCCTCGAACGGGGTGGACAGGAAGGCGGTCAGGCAGGCCTTGGCCATTTCCTCGCCGATGACGCGCGCGCCCATGGCGATGGCGTTGGCGTCGTTATGCTGGCGGGCGAGCGCGGCCGACAGCGGCTCGGACACGAGCGCGCAGCGGCAGGCGGGGTTACGATTGGCGGCGATCGAGATGCCGATCCCCGATCCGCATAAGGCCACGCCGCGCTCGGCGCGGCCATCGGCCAAAGCCTCGCCGACCGCGCGGCCGAAATCGGGATAATCGACGCTGGCGTTGCCGTCTGTCCCCAAGTCCAGCACCTCATGCCCCTCCCCGCGCAGCCAGTCCGCCAGCACGGTCTTCAACGAGACGGCGGCATGATCGGATGCGATCGCGATGCGCATGGGACGGGCGCTCCTGACAGATAAGGATGGAATGGGTGCGCCTTTACGCGCGCGCGCCGGCGATGGCTACCCCTTGGCGCGGGAACATGTGTCCGGCCCGGCCGGTTTTCCGCGGCATGAAACGCATCATCCTGCTGTCCACCCTGATCGCCGTCACCGCCTGCTCGCGCGAGGCGCCGGAGGTCGTCAACAATGCCGCAATCGGCTCGGCCGGTGGCCCCGGCGCGACGGCGGCTACGGCGGCGACGGCGGGCCCCGCCGGTGACGGATCGACCTTCACCGGTGTTCCGAAGAAGAAGGCGCCGGACTATGTGGGTCGCTATGTCGGGGTGGAGGGCATGTACTTGAACATCAAGCACGCCGCGACACCGGGCCGCTACCGCCTGGAGATGCAATGGGACCTCGACAACAAGGGCGAGTTCAAGGGCGATGCGGTCGGCGACACCATCGTGTTCGAGCGGAACGGCGTGCGCGAAACGCTGCGCCCTACCAACGGCGATGCGACGGGGTTGAAACATCTCGCGGGCAAGACCGAGTGCCTGACGGTGAAACCCGGCGAGGGCTATTGCAAGAAATGAGGTGCGGCTAGGTTTGCGCTTGGCCTCATGATAGGATTGCGTCCGTGAACCAGTTGGCCCGCCTTTCCCCGGACACCCGCGCGCGCTTCACCAGCGCCGAGTTCCTGCACATGGTCGAAAGCGGCGCGTTTGACGGCATGAAGGTCGAACTGATCGACGGAGAGCTGGCACGGATGAATCCTCCGATGAACGGCCATTCCGCAGCGCAGGCCAACGTCGTCTTCTACCTTGCGCAGAAGATGGGACCGTCTTTGGTCCGGGGCGAAACGGGTATCGTCCTAAACGACTCGAACGTCGTCTCCTGCGATGCAGCGCTTTTGCGACAGACAGTGACGGAGAATCGCTTCCTCACCCCGGCGGATATTCTGCTGGTGATCGAAATCACGCAGACGACGCAATCGCGCGATCTTGGGTTGAAGCGGATGCTTTACGCTCGTGCGGGAATCCCGACCTATTGGACGATCGATGGAGTGCGGCGCGTCATCCATGTCCATGCCGAACCGGTGGATGGTGAATATACCGACGTCCACACCGTCCGATTCGGCGAGCCCCTCGCCGTGCCGGGATGCGAGGCGGCGATTACGCTGGATTGATGGGTTCGCGCGAAGCCGCGAAGTCGCAAAGGTTTTTTGTTCGCGCGGAGGCGCGGAGGACGCGGAGGTGTCACGCCTGATCGCGACCTGCACGACACTTTCAACAGGCAGACGATAAAAGCGATACGCTCGATGGCGGGCAAATCTCTGCGCTCTCCGAGCGTCTGCGCGAACCATCCTTCTTCGCATCGTCGCGGCTTCGCGCGAAAACGATGCGGCTTACGCCGCCATCTTCAGATCCAGCCGCTCCCAGATTTCGACCAGCGCGGACACCAGTTCCGCCATCATTGCCTCGTCATGCGCCGGGCCCGGCGTGAAGCGCAGGCGTTCGGTACCGCGTGGCACGGTCGGGTAATTGATCGGCTGGACGTACACGCCGTACTCGGCGAGCAGGATGTCGCTGATCTTCTTGGCCTTGACCGGGTCACCGACCATGACGGGCACGATATGCGTCTCACCCAGCATGACGGGCAGGTTGGCCTCGCGCATCATCGCCTTCAGCTTGGCGGCAGCGGCCTGCTGGCCCTCCCGTTCGACCGAGCTTTGCTTCAGGTGCCGCACGCTCGCCAGCACGCCCGCGACCAGTACCGGCGACAGCGAGGTCGTGAAGATGAACCCCGGCGCGTACGACCGGATCACGTCGACGATCATCCGGTCGGCCGCGATATAGCCGCCCATCACGCCGAACGCCTTGCCCAGCGTTCCCTCGATCACAGTCAGCCGGTGCGCGACATGGTCCCGCTCCGAAATGCCGCCGCCGCGCGCGCCGTACATGCCGACCGCATGGACTTCATCAAGATAGGTCAGCGCGTTGTACTTGTCGGCGAGATCACAGATCGCCGCGATCGGGGCGACATCGCCCTCCATCGAATAGACGCTTTCGAACGCGATCAGCTTGGGCACCGCCGGGTCCGCCGCCGCGAGCAGTTCCTCCAGATGCGCCAGATCGTTATGGCGGAAGACCTGCTTCTCGCAGCCCGAATTGCGGATGCCGGCGATCATCGAGGCGTGATTGAGTTCGTCGGAAAAGATTACGCAGCCCGGCAGGATCTTGGCCAGCGTCGCCAGCGTCGCCTCGTTGGAGACATAGCCGCTGGTGAACAGCAACGCCGCCTCCTTGCCGTGCAGGTCGGCGAGTTCGCCTTCCAGATCGACATGATAGTGCGTGTTGCCGCCGATATTGCGCGTGCCGCCCGAGCCCGCGCCGACGTCATGCAGCGCTTCCTCCATCGCGGCGATGACCTTGGGGTGCTGGCCCATCGCCAGATAGTCGTTGGAGCACCAGACGGTGATCGGCTTGGGCCCGTTATGCCCGGCAAAGCACCGGGCGTTGGGGAACATGCCCTTGTTGCGCAGGATGTCGATGAAGACGCGGTAACGTCCCTCGGCGTGCAGGCGGTCGATCGCCTGGGTGAAGACGCGGGAATAATCCACGCGCGCGTCCGTGCCCTCGATGCTCATGGGACTGGAATGTAGGACGAACCCATGAAGGAATCGAGTCGGGAACTGCACTGAGTGTGATCGATCATGGTGGACATATTGTCCCAAGGATCGATCGGTTCCTGATGCGGGCGGTTCGCACGGATCGCCAACCCCACCCTTGTCCCCCACCTCCGTTCAGGCTGAGCGAAGTCGAAGCCTAAGGGAAATGCCTTGCCGCGCGCGAATCCCATGCACTTCGACTTCGCTCAGTGCGAACGGAGGTGGGAGATCAGAGCGCCTCGATCCGCGTAAAGCCCCGCGCCGCCAGCCCCGGTGCGAGCGCCTGCTCGCGCTCGCCGAGTCGGGTAAACACGGCCGCGCCCTCCCCGGTAGAATCGGGCCAGCCCTGCCCTTGCGTCAGAAACACGATTCGCCGCGCGATGCCCGGTCCGCCATCGACGAAGCGCACCGCATGCGGCGCCGCCGCCGCCAGCTCCGCCTCGACCAGCGGAAAATGGGTGCAGGCATTGACGATGACGTCGATATTCCCGCCGCCCTCTTGCCCGAACATCCCGTCGAGCACCGCCGTGAAGGCTTCGGGCGACAGCGTCTCGCCGCGCAGCTTCGCCTCGGCCAGTTCGACCAATTCGGCCGAGCCGTGCCGGATCACGCGGCAATCGCCACCGAACCGCGCGGCCAGATCATCGACATAGGCCTGCCGCACCGTCGCCCGCGTGCCCAGCACGCCGATGGTGCGCGTCTCGCTCATGACGGCGGCGGGCTTGATGGCCGGCACGGTTCCCACCACCGGCAGGTCCAGCGCCGCGCGTACCGCCGGCAGCGCGATGGTCGAGGCGGTATTGCACGCGATCACGATCAGGCGTGGTCGATACCGCTCCGCCAGCCGCCCGAGCAGCGCGGGCACGCGCGCCGCGATCTCCGCCTCGGTCTTCTCGCCATAAGGAAAGCCCGCGCTGTCAGCGACATAGACGAACGGCGCGGCGGGCAGCGCGGCGCGCGCAGGCCCCGCGATCGACAGCCCACCGACGCCGGAGTCGAAAAACAGGATCGGACGCGCATCGCTCATTCCCGCCTCTTAAGCGGTTGGCCGACATGAAACCAGCATGTCCCGGATTGGACAGGGGGGGAGCGATGTTCTATGTCTGTCCCGGAGCACAGGGGAAGACTATTGCCGACCGAAATCATCTGGGGGCCGCCGACCTGGGCCTTGCTGATCGGCTATCTGCTGGGGTCGATTCCCTTCGGCGTCATCCTGACGCGCGCGGCTGGCGCGGGCGATCTGCGCAGTATCGGATCGGGCAATATCGGCGCGACCAATGTGCTGCGGACCGGCCGGAAGGGTCTGGCCGCCGCGACGCTGATCCTCGACCTGTTGAAGGGTGTCGTCGCCGTGCTGGTCGTGCGGTCCTGGCTACCCGGTGAGGAAGCGCTGGCGGCGGCGGCCGCCTTTGTCGGCCATTGCTATCCGATCTGGCTGAAGTTTCGTGGCGGCAAGGGCGTCGCCACGCTGATGGGTGTCGTCACCGCGCTCTACTGGCCGCTGGGGCTGGTCTATGCGGTGGTGTGGCTAGGCCTGCTCGCCACCATCCGCATCTCGGCGGTGGCGGGGATGACGGCGGCGATCAGCGCGCCGCTGGCGGCGGCGGTGATGGGGCGGTTCGACCTGGTCCTGCTGCTGATCGCACTCGCCCTGATCGTCATCTGGAAGCACGGGTCGAACATCGACCGGCTGCTGGCGGGCACCGAGCCGCGCATCGGTAAAAAGCGTGACTGATGCCCGGTTCGCGCAGCTCCGGCTGTTGCGGACGCATGGCATCGGACCCGTCACCTGGCGCCAGCTGATGGCGCGGTTCGGGACGGCGGAGGCGGCGCTCGACGCCCTGCCCCAACTCGCCCGGCGTGGCGGCGGCGAAGCCCCCAAGGCCGCCGACCGGGGCGTCGTCGCGCGGGAGATCGAGACGGTGGCGCGGCTGGGCGCACGGCACGTGATGCTGGGCGACGCCGACTATCCCCCGCTCCTCGCCGAACTCGACACCGCCCCGCCCGCGCTGATCATACGCGGCGACATCGGTCTGGCCCAACGCGGCGGCGTGGCGCTGGTCGGCGCCCGCAACGCGTCGGCCGCGTCGTGCCGGTTCGCGCGCGGGCTGGCGCAGGACCTTGCGGCGCAGAACGTGCCCGTCACCTCGGGCCTGGCGCGCGGCATCGACACGGCGGCGCATATCGGCGCGCTCGACGGCGGCACGATCGGCGTCATCGCCAGCGGCATCGACATCGCCTTCCCGCCGGAGAATGCGCGGCTTCAGGAGGAGGTGGCGACACGCGGCCTGCTGATCGCCGAGCAGCCGCCCGGCACCCAGCCGCTGGCCCGCCATTTCCCCTCGCGCAACCGGATCATCGCCGGGCTGGCGCAAGGCACGGTCGTGGTCGAGGCCGCGCCGCGTTCCGGCTCGCTCATCACCGCGCGACTGGCGGGCGAGGCGGGGCGCGAGGTGATGGCGGTGCCCGGCCACCCCGCCGATCCGCGCGCGCAAGGCTGCAACATGCTGATCCGCGAGGGCGCGACGCTGATCCAGTCGGCCGGTGACATCCTCGAACAGATCCGCCCCATCGACCCGCGCATGGTCCGCACGCCGGAGATACCCTACACGCCCCCGCCGCCCGAGGAGGCCAGCGATGCGGACCGCCGGCGGGTCAGCGACCTGCTCGGCCCGGTCGCGGTGACGGTCGACGAACTCATCCGCCAGAGCGGCCGCCCGCCCGCCATCGTCCAGACGATCCTGCTGGAACTGGAACTGGCCGGACGGCTGGAGCGGCATGCGGGCGGCCGGGTGGCCTTGGGGTGAGGTTTGCGCGTGGCCTTCGACTTCGCTCAGGCCGAACGAAGGTTGGGGGTCAAGGCCACACATACGTCCATCCGTTCCGCCTGAGCGAAGTCGAAGCCCCCCCCCCGGCCCCCGCCACACCCGAACCAACCGCGCTTGACGGCCCCCCGCCCCCTCCCCATCCTCGCGTACACACGTAAGGGACGTAGTTTTACCGCTCATGCAGCTTGTCATCGTCGAATCGCCCGCCAAGGCGAAGACCATCGAGAAATATCTGGGTTCGGACTACCGCGTCCTGGCGAGCTATGGTCACGTCCGCGACCTGCCGCCCAAGGACGGCTCGGTCGACCCGGACCAGAATTTCGCGATGGAGTGGGAGAATTACGCGGACAAGGCGCGCCAGCTCAAGGCGATCGCCGACGAGGCCAAGAAGGCCGATCGTCTGATTCTGGCCACCGACCCCGATCGCGAGGGGGAGGCGATTTCGTGGCACGTGCAGGAAGTTCTGAAGAACCGCAAGGCGCTGCCCGACAAGGTCGAGCGGGTGACGTTCAACGCGATCACCAAGCCTGCCATCCTCCACGCGATGCAGAATCCGCGCGAGCTGGATACCGACCTGATCGACGCGTACCGCGCACGCCGGGCGCTCGACTATCTGGTCGGCTTCACCCTGTCGCCGGTGCTGTGGCGCAAGCTGCCCGGCGCCAAGTCGGCGGGCCGCGTCCAGTCGGTCGCGCTGCGCCTGATCGTCAGCCGCGAGCGCGAGATCGAGGCGTTCCGCCCGCAGGAATATTGGTCGGTGACGGCCGATATGGAGCAGGACGGCACGCCCTTCGTTGCGCGCCTGGTCCAGTGGGAGGGCAAGAAGCTTGACCGCCTGTCGATCGGCAATGAAGGCGACGCCACGCGCGCCAAGGCCGATGTCGAGGCCGGCCGCTTCCAGGTCCAGTCGGTCGAAACCAAGCCCGCGACGCGCAACCCGCCGCCGCCCTTCACCACCTCGACCCTGCAACAGGAAGCCGCGCGCAAGCTGGGCTTCTCGGCCGATCACACGATGCGGATCGCGCAGCAGCTCTATGAGGACGGCGCGATCACCTATATGCGGACCGACGGCGTCCAGATGGACGGATCGGCCATCTCGGCGGCGCGCAAGGCGGTGGCCGACCGCTATGACGCGTCGTACGTCCCGGACAAGCCGCGGATGTACCAGTCCAAGGCGAAGAACGCACAGGAAGCGCACGAGGCGATTCGCCCGACCGACTTCTCCCGCGACCATGCCGGTTCGGGCGACCATGGCCGCCTCTACGACCTGATCTGGAAGCGCGCGCTGGCGTCGCAAATGGCCTCGGCGCGGATGGAGCGGACGACCATCGACATGGCCGACGGCACCGGGCGTCATGTGTTGCGGGCCACCGGCCAGGTCGTGCTCTTCCCCGGCTATCTGGCACTCTATGAGGAAGGCCAGGACGACAGCCAGGACGAGGAAGCCCGCCGCCTCCCCCGCCTGCGCGAGGGTGATGCGCCCGCCAAAAAGGAGGTGAAGGCCGAGCAGCACTTCACCCAGCCGCCGCCGCGCTTCTCCGAGGCTTCGCTGGTCAAGCGGATGGAGGAGCTCGGCATCGGGCGTCCGTCCACCTATGCCTCGATCATCAAGACGCTGAAGGACCGCGCCTATGTCCGCGTCGAGAAGAACCGCTTCTTCGCCGAGGAGAGCGGGCGGTTGGTGACGGCGTTCCTGGAGCGCTTCTTCGAGAAATATGTCGGCTACGACTATACCGCCGAACTGGAAGAGGAACTGGACGACGTGTCCGGCGGCCGCGCCCAGTGGCAGGCGGTGCTCGACGCCTTCTGGCGCGACTTCAAGCCGCGCACGTCCGAAGTCATGGAGCAACAGCCTTCGGCAATTACCGCCGAACTGGATCAGTTTCTCGCGCCCTATCTCTTCCCCGAAAAGGCGGACGGGTCGGACCCGCGCCTGTGCCCCAATTGCGGTGAGGGCAAGCTGGCATTGCGCGGCGGTCGATTCGGCGCGTTCATCGCCTGCTCCAACTATCCCGAGTGCAAATATACCCGCCGATTCGCCCAGGGTGGCGAAGGCGCGGGCGAGGACAGCGGCCCCGAGACCTTGGGCAAGGACCCCGAAACCGGGCTGCCGGTCGAGCGCAAGTCGGGGCGATTCGGCCCCTATATCCAGCTGGGTGAGGGCAAGGACGCCAAGCGCGCTTCGATCCCCAAGGATGTCGATCTCGATCTGGAATGGGCGCTCAAGCTGCTCAGCCTGCCGCGCACCATCGGCAATCACCCGGAGACGGGCGAGCCGATCACCGCCTCGATCGGGCGCTATGGCCCCTATCTGGCGCATAGCGGCAAATATGCGCGCCTGACTTCGACCGCCGATGTGTTCGAAACGGGCATGAACGCCGCCGTGGTCAAGCTGGCCGAAGCGGCGGCGGGCGGCGGGCGTGCCGCGCGTGGCACCGCGTCGCGCGAACCGCTCAAGGTGCTGGGCAAGCATCCGCGCACCGAGGCGGAGATCAAGCTGATGGAAGGGCGCTACGGCCCCTACGTCACCGATGGCGAGACGAACGCAACCATTCCCAAGACGGTCGACAAGGACCAGCTGACGCTGGAGGAAGCCGCGCAACTGATCGACGCGCGGGCGGCGGCCGCTCCGGCACGCAAGAAGCCGGCGAAAAAGGCCCCGGCCAAGAAGGCGGCGACCAAGACGGCCACATCGAAGACGGCGGCCGAAAAGAAACCGGCGGCCAAGAAGGCGCCCGCCAAGAAGGCGGCGGCGAAACCGAAGAGCGACGCCTGATCCCGTCCTCCCCAACGAGGCGGATCGGCGCGGCGCGGATCGGTCAGGCCGCGCGCATCTGCGGCGTACGGCTGCTGTAGAGGAAGTTGCGGGCCTGACGCTGGGCCTCGGCGATCTCGCGCGCCGTCATGTCGGTTGCGATCTCGGCACGGGCGATCTGCGCCGGCAGAAAGCCTGCGACCGCCGCCAGGTTGAACCACTTGTGCGCCTCGATCAGGTCGTAGCGGACGCCGCCCGACCCGGTGGAATAGGCGACGCCCAGATCGTACATCATCGCGCCGTTCTGGCCGGTCGCCTGGTCGACGAGCCGGCTTTCCATCAGGAACTGCGCACTCTTGCTGCTATTGGCCATATGAGCCCCCTACCGAACATTCTTGTTCGAGTCGGAAGATATGCCCACAACGGTCACAAATTGGTTAATCGGTTAACCGTCTGTGATAGCGACGTTATCGATCAGTCGGGTCGCCCCCATGCGCGCGGCGGCGAGCAGCCGGCGGGGGCGATCGGCGGCGGGATCGGGGGTCAGCGTCTCGGCATCGGCCAGCGCGATATAGTCGACCTCGAACCCGGCGGCGGTCAGCGTGGCGCGCGCATCGGCCAGTACGGTCGCCGGCTCCTCGCCCCGCCCGATCGCGCGCGCGGCGACGCCCAGCGCACGTGGCAACGCCACCGCCTTGGCCCGCTGCTCCTCGTCCAGATAGATGTTGCGCGACGACAGGGCCAGGCCGTCATCGTCACGCTGGGTCGGCACGCCGACGATCTCGATCCCGAAGTCCAGATCGGCGACCATGCGGCGAATCACCGCCAGCTGCTGGAAATCCTTCTCGCCGAAATAGGCCGCGTCGGGCCTCACTTGGTTGAACAGCTTGGCGACCACCGTCGCCACACCGTCGAAATGGCCGGGGCGCGATTCGCCGTCATAGCCCTCACTGACGCCGGCGACATGGATCGTCGTCGCATGTCCGTCCGGGTACATCGCCTCGACGCCCGGCATCCAGACCAAGTCGCAACCCGCCTCGGTCAGCATCCGGATGTCGGCCTGCTCGCGACGGGGATAGCGGCCCAGATCCTCGTTCGGCCCGAACTGCTTGGGATTGACGAAAATGGACGCCACCACCTTGGTGCCCGGCCGCTTCGCCGCTTCGATCAGCGCGATATGCCCGACATGGAGCGCGCCCATGGTCGGTACGAACGCGATGCGCACGCCATCGGCCCGCAGCGCCGCAAGCGCCGCAACCAAGGCTTCGCGATCCCGAATGACTTGCACTGATTTTACCCCTCGTTCCCCACGCCCAGGGCTTCTATGTAGGGTGGCAACGGGGATCAATAAGGAAGCGACGAGTTGCCGGAACGGCTATCTTCAACGCACGTCATTGTCTTTGCCAATGAAAAAGGTGGCACTGGCAAATCGACGACGGCGGTTCATGTGGCGATCGCGCTGGCCGCGAAGGGCGCACGCGTGGCGTGTCTCGATCTGGATCATCGCCAGCGGACGGTGGGCCGCTATCTCGACAACCGGGCCGAGACGATCAAGCGCACCGGGCACAAGCTGCCCATGCCGGTCCACGCGACGCACACCAGTCAGACCGAGGAAGGGTTCGAGGAACTGTGGTTCGGCCTGTCGCAGGATGCCGACTTCCTGATCGTCGACACGCCCGGCCGCGACGACCATTTCGCGCGGACGGCGGCGGCGCTGTCGAACACGCTGGTCACGCCGATGAACGACAGCTTCGTCGACTTCGACCTGATCGGACAGGTCGACCCGGAGACGTTCCAGGTGACCCGCCCCAGTTTCTATTCGGAGCTGATCTGGGACGCGCGCAAGCAGCGGGCCCGCGCCGATGGCACGACCATTGACTGGGTCGTGCTACGCAACCGCCTGCAGCATATCGAGGCGCGCAACATGCGCCGCGTGTCGGACGCGCTGACCGACCTGTCGCGCCGTGTCGGCTTCCGGGTGATCCCGGGCCTGGGCGAGCGCGTCATCTATCGCGAGATGTTCCCCAACGGCCTGACCATGATCGACGCCAAGGAATTCGGCGCGATGGGTCTGGGCCATGTCGCCGCGCGGCAGGAGCTGCGCGAGATGATGGCGGCGCTGCAACTGCCCGAGGCTTGGGCGGAAGCCGGCGCACGTCCCGATGCGGCCTGACCGGGCACGCCCGTGAAATGGCTGCTCGCGCTGCTCGTCATCTGGCTGGTGTGGCGTTACCTGCCGCGCCCCAAAAAGGCGGCACCGCCTCCGCGCCTGCCGCAGGATGAGGCGGAGGCGCTGGCGATCCTGGACCTGCCGCCCCAGGCGGATGCCGAGGCCATTCGCCAGGCGCATCGCCGGCTGGTCACGCAGGTCCATCCCGATCGCGGCGGTTCGGCCGATCTGACCCGACGGGTCAACGCCGCGCGCGACCTGCTGCTGGAGCGCCGGCATGGCTGAGCGCGCCGCCGCCATCCATCCCACGGCGCTGCGCGAATATGACGTGCGTGGCACCGTGCCCGAGACGCTGGACGAGCGCGCGGCCTATGCCGTCGGGCGCGGCTTCGCGACGCGGGTGCGGCTTGCGGGCGGAACCCGTGTCGCGGTCGGCCGCGATGGCCGGCTCAGCTCGCCCGCGCTGGAGGCGGCGCTGATCGAGGGGCTGACCGACAGCGGTGTCGATGTCGTGCGCCTCGGCCTGGGGCCGACGCCGATGGTCTATTTCGCCGAAGCGACCCTAATGGTGGACGGCGCCGTACAGGTAACGGGCAGCCACAATCCCCGCGACGACAATGGCTTCAAGATGGTGCTGCAGCATCGCCCCTTTTTTGGCGAGGATGTGCAGGACCTCGCGCGCATGGCGGCGGCGCGTGACTGGACCGAGGGCGCAGGAGTGGTCGAGGCGGTCGACATCCTCGACGCCTATGTCGACCGGCTGCTGGTGGGTTATGCTGGCGGCGAGTACCGGATCGGCTGGGACTGCGGCAGCGGCGCGGCCGGCCCCGTCATCGAAAAGCTGGTCCAGCGCCTGCCGGGTGAGCACCATACGCTGTTCACCGATGTGGACGGTCATTTCCCGCATCATCACCCCGATCCGACGGTCGAGGCGAATCTAGAGGCGCTGAAACGGCTGGTCGCCGAGAAGAAGCTCGATTTCGGATTCGCTTTCGATGGCGATGGCGACCGAATCGGCGCGGTCGATGGTCGGGGCCGCGTGATCTGGGGCGACCAGATCCTGATGATCCTAGCCACCCCCACCCTCGCCGAGCATCCCGGCGCACCGATCGTCGCGGATGTGAAGGCCAGCCAGGCGCTGTTCGACCATATCGAACGCCTGGGCGGGCAGCCGGTGATGTGGAAGACCGGGCACAGCCTGATGAAGGCCAAAATGGTCGAAACGGCGGCGCCGCTGGGTGGCGAGATGTCGGGGCATATGTTCTTCGCCGGCGAATGGTACGGCTTCGACGACGCCCATTACGCCGCGATCCGCCTGATCCGCGCGGCGTACTTGGCGGACCGGTCGATGACCGAGCTGCGCGGCGCCATGCCGGCGATGGTCGATATTCCCGAAACACGGATCACGGTGCCGGAGGCGGACAAGTTCGCCATCGTCGAGCGGGTCGGCGCGGCATTGCGCGCCGAGGGGGCGGACATCAACGAGACGGACGGCGTCCGGGTGCGGACAGCGGATGGCTGGTGGCTGTTGCGGGCATCCAATACCCAGGCGGCGCTGACCGTGCGCGCGGAGGCGGGGGATGCGACTGTGCTTGCGCGAGTGTTGGCGGAGCTGGACCGTTATCTCGCGGCGGAAGGGGTTGCGCGGTAGGCGTTGGGGCGTGGCCTTCGACTTCGCTCAGGCTGAACGGAGGGCGGGATAAGGTTCGCGCAGAGGCGCGGAGGACGCAGAGGTGTCTGGTCCCGCCGCAGCTGCGGCACTGTCATCTTACCGCGTGTAGGGGGACGAAGCGCTGCCGCCCGCAAACCTCTCTGCGTCCTCTGCGCCTCTGCGCGAACACGGACCTTGCTCCCCCCCCCCCGTTCAGCCTGAGCGAAGTCGAAGGCCAAGGGAGTCCCTGTCCGCCAAGGACTCCTCCAAACCGCTCAAATCTCCCCGATCATCTCGCTCAATACCTCCAGACACGACACGCCCAGCTTTGCCGAGCGCTCGCCCGACCAGCCATGCACCGCGTCGGGGCTGGGGTCGTGGTCCTTGAACGGCATCTCCAGCGTCACCGACACCGCGCCGAACCGCTCGGCCAGCTGGTTGGTCGACATGGACAGGTTGGCATTGCCCGCGCTCGACTTCTCATAGCCCATCTGGGTCTGGAAATCGGCCGTGTGCGCGGCCAGGCGACGGCCGAATTCATAGAATTTGGCGCCGTGATCCTCGGTCCAGCTGGGAATACCCTCATAGCCGGCGATGAAATTGGCGGGAATCGCCTCGTCGCCATGCGCGTCGATCGCGAAGTCGACCCCGGTCTCGTCCATCCGGTTGCGCACGCACAGCACTTCCGGGCTGCGTTCCGGCGTCGGCGTGTGCCATTCGCGGTTGAGGTTCACACCCGCCGCATTGGTGCGCAGATGGCCGCGCCGCGTGCCGTCCGGGTTCATGTTGGGCACGACATGCACGGTCGCCGCCGCCAGCAGCGATTCGGCCGCCGGGCTGGTCAGCCAGTCGAGCGCGCCTTCCATCCACCATTCGGCCATCGATTCGCCCGGATGCTGGCGCGCATAGAGCCACACCTGCTTCGGGCCCGAACCGATGCGGAAATAGTCGATCGGCTGGCCGTCCAGCGTCTGGCCAAGTTCCTCGTGATGCACGCCCCTGGCCGCGATCCGCGCGACCAGATCGTTATGCCGCTCCATGGTATAGGGCTCGAAATAGGCGAACCAGGCGAGATCGGTCTCGCCCGTCCACTGCCATTCGAGCACCCCGTCCGCATAGGTCGTCGGCGTCATCCGCCAATCGTGCCGGTCGGCCGAGGCGCGGACGTGATAGTTCGGCCACCCTTGCGGAAAGGCCGAACCCGCACCGTTCAGGATGCGGAAGGTCAGCGTCCGCCCCTTCGCGCCGCCGACGCGGAAATAGAACCACTGGTAGAAATCGGACTGGTGATCGGCGACGATCTCCAGGTCGACGCGGTCGCCCTCGATCGCGACTACGCGGATATTGCCGCCGTCGAACGCGGCGTTGATCGTCAGGTCGCTCACCTCACTTCACCTCGATCGTGCGGCCCGATTCGCCGGGGAAGTTGGTGAACAGGGCGTTGGCGAGCTTGGCCGCCTGCGACGGGGCGTCGATCTTGGCCAGCGCCTCGACCGGCGCGATGTTGCGCGCGCTGCCTTCCCAGATCGGCGACTGGTCCATGCGTCGCTTGATCTGAACCGACAATTCGGTGCCGATGATCTCCTGCGGCCGGCTCTTGCCGATCGGGAAGCTCACGCCGCCCCCCAGGCCGACCCCGCCGCCACGACCGCCCCCAAAGCTGCCGCCACCCAGCCCGACCGAGAAGGGCGAGGGGCGCGGCGGGCCGAGCCGATTGGCGCGGGTAAAAGAGACGGTCGCGATATAGTCGGGCTGCGCGGCCCCCTGGGGCAGCGAATAGCCGTTGCGCAGCAACGCGGTTTCGACCGCGGCGGCATAGGTCTTGAACTCGATGCTGGCGGGGCCGGTGTTGGACAGCGGCTCGACCCGGATGGTGCCGCGCGCGATCGGCTCGCCCAGGTGATAGCGGATCACCTCGGTCGGCGGCAGGCGCCCGCCCGTGGTGGAACAGGCGGCGAGCGTTCCGGCGGCGGCCGCGAGGATCAGGAGCGAGCGGGCTTTCATGGGTCGAGGACACCTTCAGGGACGTTACGGATGGGCAACGCATGACATATGGGCGATGATCCCCCGGCGAAAGAGGGACCATGGCCCGGTGACGAGGTCGTCATGCCCGAACCTTGCCCCAAACCTTGACTTGCCCCCGCATTGCCACTAGGCGGCGACGCTTTCCAGATCACCTCCAGTTCAAAAGAAGCGAATCGATCATGAAGATCCGCAATTCCCTGAAGTCGCTCAAGGGTCGTCACCGGGACAACCGCGTGATCCGCCGTCGCGGCCGCACCTACGTCATCAACAAGACCAACCGTCGTTTCAAGGCGCGCCAGGGCTAATCACCCTTGCCGCCGATCGACCAGGATGCGTCCGGCCGCTTGGCCGAACCGCGTCCCGATCGGCCGACCGCCGTCATCTTCGACGTCGGTCGCGTCCTGTACGACTGGGATCCGCGCATCCTGTATCGGCGCCTGATCGCGGACGATCGGGCGCTCGATGCGTTCGTGCGCGACGTGGTCACCAGCGAATGGCATTTTCAGCATGATGCCGGACGCGACTTCGCCGATACCTCGGCGGAGCTGATCGCGCTGCATCCGCACCATGCCGAGCTGATCGCCGCCTGGGGCCCGCGTTTCAGCGAGAGCATCGGCGACCCGATTCCGGGCATGCACGACCTCGTCGCCGAGCTGGATGCCGCTGGTGTCCCGCTGTTCGCGATCACGAACTTCAGCCACGAATTCTGGCCGCCCTTTCGCGCCCAGGAAGCGGCGCTGTTCGACCGTTTCCGCGACATCGTGGTGTCGGGCGATGAAAAGCTGGTGAAGCCCGATCCCGCCATCTACCGCTTGGCGCTCGCCCGGTTCGGGCTGGAGCCGCACGAGGCGGTGTTCATCGATGACAATCGCGCGAACATCGATGCGGCGGCGAAACTGGGCATCGTCGCGCTGCACTTTACCGACGCGGCGGCGTTGCGACCGCGTATGCGGGACTTGGGTCTGGTCGCTTAAGGAGTCGCGCGGCCTTCGACTTCGCTCAGGCTGAACGGCGTTCTGGGTTCAATTCCGACCGCCGTTCAAGCTGAGCGAAGTCGAAG
>NZ_JBNNOB010000071.1:0-17699 GCF_050274375.1 Sphingomonas sp. NPDC019816 | reverse complement strand
CCAAGCGCGCATCCAAGACCCAGCACATGCTTGAAGTTACCCTCGACATCTTCCTCGCCAGAAAGCGATTGCAGAGTCCAAAGTAAACACTCCCCCTTGCAGGGGAGGAATGATGGGGTCTTACGTCACGACATCGGGTTCAGTGCGGCCGGTATGCCGGGTGATCCCGGCAATCTCATCCGCCGCCACGATGATGTCCGCGAGCATGTCCGGCGTCTCACGGTCGAGCTGGTCGGCCGAATAGCGCTCCAGATAGACCCGCAAGGTCGCCCCGCTGGTACCGGTACCCGACAGGCGGAACACGACGCGGCTGCCGCCTTCGAACAGCACGCGGATGCCCTGGTTGCGGCTGACCGACTGGTCGGTCGGGTCGGTATAGGCGAAGTCGTCCGCCGTCTCGACCGTCAGGCCCGCGAACGTCTCGCCCGGCAGGGTCGGCAGCTTGGCGCGCAGATCGGCCATCAGCGCATCGGCGCGCTCGCTCTCGACGGCCTCGTAATCGTGGCGCGCATAGTAATTGCGGCCATAGGTCGCCCAGTGATCGCGCGCGATTCCGTCAACCGACTTGCCAGAAGCCGCCAGGATATTGAGCCAGAGCAGCACGGCCCATAGCCCGTCCTTCTCGCGCACATGGTCCGAGCCGGTCCCTGCGCTCTCCTCACCGCAGATCGTCGCCATGCCGGCGTCGAGCAGATTGCCGAAGAACTTCCACCCCGTCGGCGTCTCGTAAGCGGGGATGCCCAACTTCTCGGCCACGCGGTCGGCGGCGGCGCTGGTCGGCATCGAGCGGGCGATGCCCTTCAGGCCCCCCGCATAGGCGGGCGCGAGATTCGCGTTCGCCGCCAGCATCGCCAGGCTGTCCGACGGCGTGATGAAGCGCCCGCGCCCGATGATCAGGTTACGGTCGCCGTCGCCGTCCGAGGCCGCGCCGAAATCGGGTGCGTCGGGGGCCATCATCCGGTCGTAGAGTTCCTTGGCATGGACGAGATTGGGGTCGGGATGATGCCCGCCGAAATCGGGGAGCGGCGTGCCGTTCTTGACGGTGCCGGGCGAGAAGCCCAGCCGCTTTTCCAGGATCTCGGTCGCGTAAGGCCCGGTCACCGCGCTCATCGCATCGAACGACATGGTGAAACCGCCCTCGACCGCGCGTTTGATCGCGGCGAAGTCGAACAGGCTCTCCATCAGCGCGGCATAGTCGGCGACCGAGTCGATCACCTCGACCGTCATATCGCCGACCGTCACTTCGCCCAAGCTGTCGAGGTCGATGTCATCGGCCTCGACGGTCAGCCAGCGGCTGATCGACTTGGTGTTGGCGTGGATCGCGTCCGTCACCTTCTCCGGCGCAGGGCCACCGTTAGAGATATTGTACTTTATGCCGAAGTCTTCGTCCGGGCCGCCGGGATTGTGGCTGGCCGACAGGACCAGGCCGCCCAAGGCCTTGCGCTGGCGGATCACGTTGCTGGCCGCAGGTGTCGACAGGATGCCGCCCCGGCCGACCACGACGCGGGCGAAACCGTTGGCCGCCGCCATGCGGATCGCGACCTGAATCACCTCGCGGTTCAGGAAACGGCCGTCGCCGCCGATAACCAGCGTCTGGCCGGTCTTTTCGTCACCCAGCGCGTCGAACACCGACTGGACGAAATTCTCGGCATAATTGGGCTGCTGAAAGACGCGGACCTTCTTGCGCAGGCCCGAGGTGCCGGGCTTCTGGTCGAGATAAGGCTCGGTCGCGACGGTCTTGATCATGGGTTCCCCAGCACGGATCGATAGAGTTCGGCATAGTGGCGGCCGCTATGGTGCCAGCTATAGTCGGCGTTCATGCCATTGACCTGCATGGTCCGCCATTGCTCCTGGTTGGCGTAGAGTCTCATAGTGCGACGCAGCACCGCGACGATATTGTCGGTGGTGACATTGTCGAACTGCAGGCCCGTCGGCACGCCCATCGCCAGCGCGGCTTCGTTGGCGTCGATGATCGTGTCGGCCAGCCCGCCGGTCCGCGCGACGACGGGGACGCAGCCATAGGCCAGCGCATAAAGCTGGGTCAGCCCGCATGGCTCGAACCGCGACGGGATGACGATCGCGTCGCACCCGCCCTGAAGCAGATGCGAGACGGGCTCGTCATAGCCGATCCGCACCGCGACGCGACCGGGATGGCGTAGCGCGGCCGTGGCGAAGGCGATCTCCAGCGCCGGGTCGCCCGTGCCCAGCACGACCAGCCGCCCGCCCATCGCCACCAGATCGTCGATCACCTCGACCATCACGTCCATGCCCTTTTGCCAAGTCAGGCGGCTGATGACGGTGAAGATCGGGCTGTCATCCTCTTCCAGCCCGAACGCCTGCTCGACCGCACGCTTGTTGGCGATACGGTCGTCCAGCGTGTCGACGGTGAAGGGGGCGGGCAGCGCGGCGTCGGCCTTCGGGCTCCAGACGGCGGGGTCGATGCCGTTGACGATGCCGCTGACGCACTCCGCGCGCGCGGCGATCAGCCCTTCCAGCCCCATGCCGTACTGAACCCGGTGGATTTCCTCGGCATAGGTCGGGCTGACGGTGGTGATGGCGTCGGCGGTGCGCAGGCCCGCCTTCAGATAGCCGATCTGACCATAATATTCGACGCCCTCGACGCTCCACGCCTCGGGCGGCAGGCCGAGATCGGGGAAGTGGTGCGCCGCGAACGAGCCCTGGAAGGCGATATTGTGGATGGTGACGACGCTCTTCGCCACCTTGCCGGGGCCGGGCGCGTAATGGAGGAAGGCGGGGGCCAGTGCCGCTTGCCAGTCATGCGCGTGGAGCAGGTCGAACGCGTACCCCGGCACCGCGCCCGAGGCGAGGTCCGCGCCCGCCCGCGCCAGCACCGCGAAGCGCCGCCAATTGTCATGCCAGTCGTTTCCGGCGGTATCGACATAGGGGAGCCCGTCGCGCTCCCACAGCTGCGGCGCGTCGATGACCAGCAGCCGGTGCGTGCCGATCATCGCCTCACGCAACCAGGCGTCGGTGCCGATGATGTGCGTCCAGTGATGGACGCGCGGCGCATCCTCACCGATCGCGCGCATCACCTTGGGAAAGCCGGGGATCAGCGTGGTGACGGCGATATCGTGCGGCGCGAGCGCTTCGGGAAGCGCCCCGACGACATCGGCCAGACCGCCGGTCTTGATGAGCGGGAACGCCTCCGAGGCGACCGACAGGACGGAAAGGGTCATGGGGACTTTCAGTTGGCCAGACGGTCGATCATCGGCTGGGTGATGAGGCAGATGCCCTTGTCGGTCCGGCGGAAACGCTGTCCGTCGAGCACGGGATCGTCGCCGACCACCAGCCCGTCGGGGATCTTGACGCCGCGGTCGAGGATCACGCGCCGGAGCCGCGCGCCGCGCCCGATATGGCAGAAGGGCAGGACCACCGCCTCGTCGAGCATCGCGAAGCTGTGGGTGCGAACCCCGGTCGACAGCAGCGAGCGGTGGATCGACGATCCCGACACGATACAGTCGCCCGCGACCAGGCTGGCGACCGCCGAGCCGCGCCGCCCATCGATGTCGTGGACGAACTTGGCCGGCGGCGTGATCTCGGCATAAGTCCACAGCGGCCAGCTGCGGTCGTACAGATCGAGCTGCGGCACCACGTCGGTCAGGTCGAGGCTGGCCTCCCAATAGGCGTCGACCGTGCCGACGTCGCGCCAATAGGCGCCGGGTTCGTCGTCGGAGCGGACGCAGCTGGCGGAGAAGCGGTGCGCCTGCGCTTTGCCATGCTCGACCAGATAGGGGATGATGTCCTTGCCGAAATCGCGCGACGAGCCGGGGGTCGCGGCATCGCGGCGCAACTGCTCGAACAGAAAGGCGGTGCGGAAGACATAGATGCCCAGCGACGCCAGCGCGATGTCCGGGTTGCCGGGGATAGAGGGCGGATCGGCGGGCTTTTCGACGAAATCGACGATGCGGTCGGACTCGTCGACATGCATCACGCCGAACGCGCTCGCCTCGGCGCGGCTGACCTCCAGACAGGCGACGGTGACGTCGGCGCCACTGTCGCAATGCTGCTGGAGCATCAGTTCATAGTCCATCTTGTAGACATGGTCGCCCGCCAGGATGACCATGAATTCGGGCGCATAGCTTTCGATGATGTCGATATTCTGGAACACCGCGTCGGCGGTGCCCTCATACCACTGAAACTCGCTGATCCGCTGGCTGGCGGGGAGGATGTCGAAGCTTTCGTTGCGTTCGTCGCGCAGGAAGTTCCAGCCGCGCTGGAGGTGCCGGATCAGCGAGTGCGCCTTGTACTGGGTCGCCACGCCGATGCGGCGGATGCCCGAGTTGATCGCGTTGGAGAGCGCGAAGTCGATGATCCGCGCCTTGCCGCCGAAATAGACGGCGGGTTTGGCGCGCGTGTCGGTCATCTCCATCAGCCGACTGCCCCGGCCGCCCGCCAGCACATAGGCCATGGCATCGCGCGCCAGCGGTTGTCCGCGCCTCAGGTCCATCGTCCGTCTCCCATTCGTCTGTCAGTGTCGCAACGCGCATTCGGGGCGTTGGTATTCGGGTAAAGTCGTGAACCTGGATCAACCATCGAAGCGCAGGATGACGGTGGCCAGCGGCGGCAGGGTCACCCAGGCGGCGCCGTCGTGCGCATCCACGCCGCCCATATTGCCCAGCCCTGAGCCCCAATATTGGCTCGCGTCGGAGTTCAGTACCTCGGTCCAGCGGCCGTCCTGCGGCAGCGGCAGGCGATAGGGCGCGCGCGCGACGGGTGTCATATTGGCGATGACCGCCACCGGCTTCTCCCCCGGCGCCTTGCGCAGCCAGGCGAAGACCGACTGCGCGCTGTCATCGGCGACCAGCCATTCGAACCCCTCGCGCTCGCAGTCGCGGGCATGGAGCGCGGGTGTGTCGCGATAGAGATGGTTCAGGTCGCGGACCAGCGAGCGGACGCCTTCATGCGAATGGCTGCACCGCAAATGCCAGTCGAGCGCGCGGCTTTCCGACCATTCCTCGCGCTGGGCAAACTCCTGGCCCATGAAGAGCAGCTTTTTGCCCGGATAAGCCCACATGAAGGCGTAATAGGCGCGCAGGTTGGCGAATTTCTGCCAGTCGTCGCCCGCCATCTTGGTCAGCAGGCTGCCCTTGCCGTGCACCACCTCGTCATGGCTGAGCGGCAGGACGAAATTCTCGTCGAATGCGTAATGCAGACCGAACAGGATCTCGCCATGGTGATGGCGACGATGCACCGGCTCACGCCCCATATATTCGAGCGTGTCGTGCATGAAGCCCATGTTCCACTTGAACCCGAAGCCCAGACCGCCGTCATGCGCGGGCGCCGAGACGCCGGGCCAGGCGGTGGACTCTTCGGCGACGGTGAAGACGCCGGGATGCTGGCCGTACACCTGGCGGTTGACCTGGCGGAGGAACTCGACCGCTTCCCAATTCTCGCGCCCGCCCTGTTCGTTGGGCACCCACTCGCCGTCCTTGCGGCTGTAATCGCGGTAGAGCATCGAGGCGACCGCATCGACGCGGATGCCGTCGATATGGTACCGCTCGGGCCAGAACAGCGCGTTGTTGACCAGGTAGCTCGCCACCTCGCGCCGCCCGAAATTATAGATGGCGGTGTTCCAGTCGGGGTGGAAACCCTGACGCGGGTCCTCATGCTCGTAGAGTGCGGTGCCGTCGAAATGCGACAGACCATGCGCGTCGGTGGGAAAGTGCGCGGGCACCCAGTCGAGCAACACGCCGATCCCGGCGCGGTGGGCGCCGTCGACGAAGCGGGCGAACCCCTCGACATCGCCGAACCGGGCCGAGGGGGCATAGAGCCCCGTCGTCTGATAGCCCCAGCTGGGGTCGTAGGGATGTTCGGAAATGGGCAGGAATTCGATATGGGTGAAACCCATCTCGACGACATAGGGGATCAGCCGATCGGCCAGCGCATCCCAGCTGAGATACCAGCCATTCTCGTCGCGGTCCCACGACCCGGCATGGACCTCGTAGATGCTGATCGGCACGCGGCGCGGATCGATCTTCGACCAATGCTCGCGGTGGGCCTTGTCCTGCCAGACATGGGCGGGCGGGGCGGTGGTGATCGACGCGGTCTTGGGGCGAAGCTCGGCGGCGAAGGCGAAGGGGTCCGCCTTCATCGGCTGGTCCGCGCCATGCGGGCCGGTGATCGCGAACTTGTAGGCGCGGCCCTCGCCGATATCGGGAATGAAGATTTCCCAGACGCCGACATCCAGGCGACGGCGCATGACGTGGCGGCCGGGATTCCAGTCGTTGAAGTCGCCGACGACCGCGACCCGCTCGGCATTGGGCGCCCAGACGGCGAAATGCACGCCCGCCACGCCCTGATGCTCGATCAGATGGGCGCCCATCTTGTCATAGAGGCG
The DNA here is from genome assembly GCF_050274375.1 of Sphingomonas sp. NPDC019816. Taxonomy (NCBI): domain Bacteria; kingdom Pseudomonadati; phylum Pseudomonadota; class Alphaproteobacteria; order Sphingomonadales; family Sphingomonadaceae; genus Sphingomonas; species Sphingomonas sp. NPDC019816. The sequence goes on along the minus strand of NZ_JBNNOB010000071.1, from coordinate 11,341 downwards.
GAAGTGATTGCCTTCGCCCATCAGGAAATCGTCGAGCGGCCCAAGCACGGGGCCGAAGCTATAGGGATCGGTGATCCACCATTCCGCGCCGTGACCCCGGGCGCGGTATTTCACCGGTTGGACGGGGCCGTCGACCATGCCCTCGAACAGGCCACGCGCATCGACGCTTTGCAACTCGCCCAGCGTCGTGCCCGACAGGTCGAAGGCGGTGACGGCTTCCGCGCCGGGCACCAGCGCCCGCAGGAACGTGCCGCCCGGCCCTTCATGAGGTCCCAGCAACGCGAAGGGATCGGCGTTGCGGCCCTCGATCAGGGCATCCAGAGCGGCACGGGGTGGCTTCACATCACGTTCCAGATTTCCTCGGCATATTGCCGAATGGTGCGATCGGAGGAGAACCATCCGACTTTCGCGACATTGTGGATGGCCGACGTCGCCCAGCCCGCCTGGTCCTGCCAGCGGGTGTCGACCTGGCGCTGCGCGGCGGCATAGGCGTCGAAATCGGCGGCGACCATGAACCAGTCGCCATCGTACAGCCCGCCCATCAGGCCCGCATAACGGCCGGGATCGTCGGGCGAGAACACGCCCGAGGCAATGGCCGAGACGGCCTGACGCAGCTCCGGGCTGCCCTCGATGACTTCGCGCGGATTGTATCCGTCGCGGCGCTTGGCGGCGACCTCGTCGGCGGTCAGGCCGAAGATGACGATATGCTCGTCGCCGACATGCTCCTTGATCTCGACATTGGCGCCGTCGAGCGTGCCGATGGTCAGCGCGCCGTTGAGCGCGAACTTCATGTTGCCGGTGCCCGACGCCTCCATGCCTGCGGTCGAGATCTGTTCGGACAGATCGGCGGCGGGAATGATCTTCTCGGCCAGGCTGACATTGTAGTTGGGGATGAACCCGACCTTCAGCAGGTGGCCGACGCTGGGGTCGGAATTGACGCGGCGCGCCACGTCATTGGCCAGTTTGATGACCAGCTTGGCATTGTGATAGCTCGACGCCGCCTTGCCGGCGAACAGCTTGACGCGCGGCGTCCAGTCGCGCTCGGGATGGCTGCGGATCTGATCGTACAGCGCCACCGTCTCGATGATGTTCAGCAGCTGGCGCTTATATTCGTGGATGCGCTTGATCTGGACGTCGAACAGGGCGTCGGGGTCCACCCGCAGACCCGACGATTCCTTGAGATAATTCGAAAGCCCCACTTTGTTGGAACGTTTGATGCGCAGAAAGCGTTCCCGGAAATTCGCATCGTCTGCATAATCCGCCAGCGCGATGAGCTTTTCCGCATCGTCCTGAAAGCCTGGCCCGATCGCCTCGCGGATCAGCGTGGTCAGTTGCGGGTTGCATTGCTGCAACCAGCGGCGCGGAGTGATGCCGTTGGTCTTGTTGTTGATCCGCGTCGGATAGAGGTGATGCAGGTCGGCGAAGACCGTCTGCTTCATGAGTTCGGTGTGGAGCGCCGCCACGCCGTTGACGCTATGGCTGCCCGCAAAGGCCAGGTTCGCCATGCGGACCCGCCGTTCGCCACCCTCGTCGATCAGGCTGATCGCGGCGATGGCGTGGTCGTCGATCCCCTCGACCCCGCGCGCTTCGCGCAGCAGCTTGGCATTGATCGCGTAGATCAGCTGCATGTGGCGCGGCAGCAGCCGCTCGAACAGATGCAGCGGCCAGCTTTCCAGCGCCTCGGGCAGCAGCGTGTGGTTGGTATAGCCGAAGGTGCGCCGGGTGATGTCCCACGCCTCCTCGAAACCCAGATCGTGATGATCGACCAGAAGCCGCATCAGCTCGGCGACCGACACCGCCGGGTGGGTGTCGTTCAGCTGGATCGCGGCCTTGTCGGGAAGCGTGCGGATATCCTTGAAATACTGGATATGCCGCCGGACGATGTCCTGGATCGAGGCCGAGGAGAAGAAATATTCCTGCCGCAGCCGCAGCTCCTGGCCCGCCGGCGAACTGTCGGAGGGGTAAAGCACGCGCACCAGCGTCTCGGCCGCCAGCTGCCCGGCGAGCGCGCCGCTGTAATCGCCCGCGTTGAACCGATCGAGCCGAATGGGGTCGATCGCCTGCGCGGTCCACAGGCGCAGCGTGTTGACCCGCTTGCCACGCCAGCCGACCACCGGGGTGTCGACCGCGACCGCCTCGATCGCCTCGGCCGGTTTCCAATGCACCGCGCCGGTCTCGGTGCCGATGACCTCGCCGCCGAAGCCGACGAAATAGGCGCTCTCACGCCGCTCGAACTCCCAGGGGTTGCCGTGGCTCAACCAGGTTTCGGGCAGTTCGACCTGCCAGCCATCGTCGATCCGCTGGCGGAACATGCCGTTCACATAGCGGATGCCATAGCCGTAAGCGGGCAGGTCGAGACTGGCGAGGCTTTCCATGAAGCAGGCCGCCAGCCGTCCCAGGCCGCCATTGCCGAGCGCGGCGTCGGGCTCCATTTCCTCCAGCTGGGCGAGGTCGACGCCCAGCGTCTGGAGCGCGCCCGCAACCTGCGCCATCACGCCCAGATTGGACAGGGCATCGCGCAACAGCCGTCCGATCAGGAACTCCAGGCTGAGATAATAGACGCGCTTGGCACCGGCCGCATGCGCCTGACGGGTCGAGGCCATCCAGCGTTCGATGATGTCGTTGCGCACGGTCAGGATGGTCGCGGCCAGCCAGTCGTGGGGCCTGGCGTTGGCGGCATCCTTGCCGATCCGGTGCACCAGCGTATCGACGATCGCGTCGGCCAGCGGCCCGGTGTCGTCGACATGCAGGGTGGTGATGGTGGTCGTCATTGATTCGGGCGTCCCTGTCGGTCCAATCGCGCCCAGCTTAACCGCGTGAAGAGCGAAGTCACGCGGCATTCCTTCGCAATTGCGAAAGGGGTCAGGTGGCCGCCAGCCCCCACAACAGCGTCAGATTCAACCCGATGATGACGGCGGCGATGATCCAGGCCAGGACGCGCAGCCAGACGGCGCTGGCGAAGGGGCCCATCAACCCCTTGTCCGCTGTGAAGCGGACCAGCGGCACGACCGCGAAGGGCAGCTGAAGGCTGAGGATCACCTGGCTGAGAACGAGGAGCCTCGTCGCCCCCGCCTGGCCGCTGGCCCCCACCACCAGCACGGCGGGAATGATGGCGAGGCCGCGCGTGATGAGCCGCCGCAACCAGGGGGCGAGGCGCAGGTCGAGAAAGCCCTCCATCACGATCTGCCCGGCGAGCGTTCCCGTGACGGTCGAGTTCTGGCCCGAGGCGAGCAGCGCCACGCCGAAGACCACGCTCGCCGCACCCGCGCCGAGCATCGGGGCGAGCAGGCGATAGGCCTGATCGATCTCGGCGACGTCCGTGCGCCCGGCGACATGGAAGGTCGCCGCCGCCACGATCAGGATCGCGGCGTTGATGAAAAAGGCGAAGAACAAGGCGACCGTGCTGTCGATCGTCGCCATCCTGATCGCGTCGCGCTTGCCGTCCTCGGACTCGTCGAAGGCGCGGGTCTGCACCACCGAGGAGTGGAGGTAGAGATTGTGCGGCATCACCGTCGCACCCAGGATGCCGATCGCGATGTAGAGCATCGCCGGATCGGTCACGATGCGCGCCGTGGGGATGAACCCCGCCATCACCGCGCCCGGATCGGGGCGTGAGGCGATCAGCTCATAGAGGAAGCAGCCGCCGATGATGAGGAGGAGCGCGATGATGAACGCCTCGACCTTGCGGAAGCCATAACGCTGGAGCGCCAGGATCAGGAAGACGTCGAACCCGGTGATGAGCACGCCCCAGACCAGCGGCAGGTCGAACAGGAGTTGCAGCGCGATGGCGGTGCCCAGCACCTCGGCCAGATCGCACGCGATGATCGCGATCTCGCACAGCAGCCACAATATGCGCGAGACCGGCTTGGAGTATGCCGCCCGGCATGCCTGCGCCAAATCCAGCCCCGCCGCGATGCCCAGCCGCGCCGACAGCGCCTGCAGGATCATCGCCATGATGTTGGACAGAAGGATGACTGACAGCAACGCATAGCCATAGGCCGATCCGCCCGCAATGTCGGTCGCCCAGTTGCCGGGATCCATATAACCGACCGCGACCAGATAGCCGGGGCCCGCGAAGGCGAACAACCGCCGCAGAAACGACGCGCCCTCGGGAATGGCGATCGAACGATGGCTTTCGGCAAGCGAGCGGGTGGCGGGCGTGGCTACGGTCATCGACCGCGAGGTGTGGCGGAGTTTGGCAAGCGCCACAACCCGGCAAAGCGTCGTGCAATCAACTTGCTATGCTGGAAGGATTTCGCGGTAGAATGGGCGGCCTGATCGAATGTTGACGCACATCGTAATGTTCATGCGCCAGATCGACGTGATGCCGGGCGATGTCCCTGTGTGGCACGGTACGGCATAAACGTCAGGCGATTTTCCTGGGAACCAACTTTAGGGATCAGGCAAAGGACCTTCTGGGATTGACCTCGGCGCATGGATCACCTCAAGCCATTGGACGGCATGCGAGCAATCGCGGTGTTGATCGTGTTCATCGCCCATTGTGGCCTTGATAAGATCGTGCCCGGCGGAATGGGCGTGACGATATTCTTTTTCCTGAGCGGATATCTCATCACCTCATTGATGAGGTCCGAAGTCGACAAGACCGGGTCGATCGACCTCAAGGCCTTTTACATCCGGCGCACTTTGCGCATCTGGCCGCCACTTTATATCAGCATGGCGGTGACACTGGCGATCGCGTTGATCGTGCCGTACAAACTGGACATAACGTTCTCCGGTATCGTGTCTCAGATCCTGTTCTTCAACAATTACGCCGGCCAGCTGGGAATAGGCGCCGGCGTGCCATGGATGCCGCTGTGGAGCTTGGCGGTCGAAGAGCATTTCTACATTTTCTTCCCGCTCCTTTATGTCCTCCTGTTCAGATCCTGGCGGCCGGCGCATGTGGCGCTGGCCTGCGCGATTGGCTGTGTCATCGTGCTTCTCGTGCGCATCTACACGGCCGCGCAGATCGAGAATATCGGTGCGATCTATTATTGGAGCCACACCCGGATCGACAGCATCCTGTTCGGCTGCTGCCTGGCGATGTGGCAGAACCCCGCTCTCGATAAGGGGGCCTGGCGGCCCAAGGCAGGGCATGCCGCAGCGGCGATCGCGGTATTGCTCGCCTGTCTGGTCTTGCGGGATCCCTGGTTTCGTCAGACGTTCCGCTATTCGCTTCAAGGTGTCGCGCTGTTCGTCATCTTCGGCTATGCCTTGAGCGCGCGCGGCTTGGTCATTACCATGCTGTCCGGTTCGCTGCTGCGGATCGTCGCCCTATTTTCCTATACCCTCTATCTCATCCATCCGACGTTTATCGCAGCGATCGAATATGCGTGGCCCGACATTCCTCGGCTGATACTGATCGCCACGGCTGGCGCGACGTCGATGGGCTATGCGGCGCTGATGTATCACTTCGTCGAACAGCCGGCGGCGCGCATGCGGCGCAGATTGCACAAGGTGGATGCGCAGGCGACACAGGCCGTTCCGCTCCCCGCAACGTGAACGGGCATGGCCGGTCACGACCGGGAAGGATTCGCGGCATGCCGAAAGTTGGGAGCAATGTGCGGCGGCTGTTTTGCCTGGCGCCTCTGCAAGGCGTTGCGCGGAATTACAATGACGAGCCGACCACGGCGCAGGCCAGCGCCATAAGCAACCCGGCGAAGCGGTTCGACCGGAACCGGTACAGCGCGCCCGCGCCATCCTCCGGCCGCAGCGTGACCACCTGCCACGCGAGGTGCAGCGCCACCGGTATCAAAGCCGCGACCGCCAGTATATCCGGCCGCACCAGCCAGATCGCCGCCGCCCAGCACAGTATCGCCGCCAGATAGAACGCGCCCACACCCGGCTTCACATGCGCCCCCATGCGTAGCGCCGAGGACCGCACGCCGATCAGCGCATCGTCCTCGCGGTCCTGAAGCGCATAGATGGTGTCATAGCCGATCACCCAGGCGATCGACCCGGCATAGAGCAGCCAGAGCGGCGCGGAGAGGTCGCCCGCCACCTCCGCCCAGCCGACTAGCGCGGCCCAGCTGAACACCATGCCCAGCCAGGCCTGCGGCCACCAGGTGATCCGCTTCATGAAGGGATAGGCGGCGACGGGCGCCAGGCTGGCCAGCGCGACGATCGCGGCGAGCGGGCGCAACTGCACCAGCACGATCAGGCCGATCAGGCAAAGCGCGACCAGCCAGATCGTGGCCAGCTTCACCGAGACCAGCCCCGAGGGGATCGGTCGTGCCCGTGTCCGCGCGACCTTGGCATCCAGATCGCGGTCGACGATGTCGTTGAAGACGCAGCCCGCACCGCGCATCGCGATCGACCCGAGCAGGAACCACAGGACCAGCGGCCAGCGCGCCGGCAGTCCCCCCGCCAGCGCGATCGCCCAGACGCCGGGCCAGAACAGCAGCCACCAGCCGATCGGCCGGTCCAGCCGTGCCAGCAGCGCCAGCCCGCGCCACCGGGGCGGCAGCCGCCCGACCAGTCCCTTATGTTCGCTATCGGGTACGATCTCGATCGTCATGCCGCGGGCCTATGGGGGGCGGCCCGCCCGCGCAAGGGGGTTCGGCGGCGGCGCGATATGCCGTAACGCGCGCAGGCCGGAGGGCGACCACGCAGATCGGCCGCGTCGACCCTCCGTACGATCGACATTCCGCCAACCACCGACCGTGGACGACCGGTGAGCCGTGATGACGCCGATATTATCGCCTCGAGCGGCCGAACCGGCATCGTCGGACGACAGGCGGACGATCCGGCCGCCGCGCCGATCCCCGCATGGCGCGCGATGCCGCATGACGCTAAGACGGCGTGGTGATGGGCTGCTGGCCTCTTTTCCCATGATCGGCCTGTCGGTCGCGGTCGGGCGCTTCGTCGAGGCGCTGTTCTGGGCGATCCTGCGCGTCGCGGGGATGGTCGGCGGCGTCGCGTTGCTGGTGATGATGGTCCTGGGCGTCGCGTGGTGGCTGATCCGGCGGCGGCGCTAGGCGGCGAGCGCTTTCAGCTGCGCCCTGATGACCTCCAGATTGTGCCGCGCCAAATGGCTGCCGCGCCCCGTCACGCTACCATCCAGTTCGGGGCGCTCGCCGATCGTGAGGCATTGTTCCCACGCCGCCTGCGCCAATGGGAGCCAATGTCCCACCGCCTGCGCCGGATCGGCCAGCGCCTGGTCGAGCAGCACGTCGCCCAGGACGAAGAAATAATCGGGCGAATCGGGCCATTGCCCAAATTCGGCATTGGCCAGCGTCAGCGCGTCGTTCAGCCGTCCGGCCTGTGACATCAGCGGAATCGCGGTGGTGACCAGCGCATGGCGCCAGTTCGCCTGCGCGGGCGTCGCCGCCAGCGCGCGGGTGAAATAGTCGCAGGCCGCCGGCAGATCGGCGCGCATCTGGGCATCCTTGCCCAGCTGGTAGAGCAGATAGGCATCGTCCGGTTGCTCGGCGAGTTCCCGCAGCAATAGCATGTGGTTGCGGTCGCGCTTCTCGGCGATGTGTTCGGCGAGATAGCCGTCGTGACCGACATGGAGGGGCACGCGCACCCTGGGCAGCGAGGACGCGACCTGCTCATGGACGCGGCCCTCGAAACGGACGCCACGCGGCAATATCCGGGTGATCCAGTTTCGGGCGTTGCCGGTCCCGTCCTGCGTATCGCTCGCGATGCAGATGCGACCCAGCTGCGGCGGCCCGGCGCAAAAGTCGCGCAGCGCCTCGCCCCCCGCGACGATCCATTCGTCGGCGTCGATGACGAGGTTCCAGTCCGCGTCGCTACAGGTCAATGCGTGGTTGCGCGCAGCGGCGAAGTCGTCGGGCCAGGGCAGGCGGTGGACCTCGGCGCCGGCGGCTTTGGCGATCGCCACGGTGTCGTCGGTCGATCCGGTGTCGACCACCACCATCCGGTCCACGACGCACGCGACGCTGGTCAGACAGCGCGCGAGGCAGCGCGCTTCGTTTCGGACGATCAGGGTCGCGGCGATCGAGGCGGGTCGAGACATGGCATGGACAGAGCCATGGAATGATGAAGATCGCGCTAATCCCCCGGGGGCGGGCGGGGCGATCGATCGCGGCGCTTCATATCGCTCTTGCGATCACGCCGCCAGGGTCGCCAGTTGGGAACGGACGATGTCCAGGCTCTGCTGCGCCAGATAGCTGCCGCGCCCGGCGACGCTGCCGTCCAGCTCGGGGCGTTCGCCGATGGCGAGACAGCGTTCCCAGGCGCATTGCGCCAAAGGCAGCCAATGGTCGATCGCCTGCGCCGGATCGGCCAGCGCGCGATCGAACAATATGTCGCCCAGGACATAGAAATAGTCGGGCGATTGCGGCCAGTGCGGAAACTCGGCATCGGCCAGTGCCAGCGCCTCGTCACGCCGACCCATATGGGCCATCAGCGTCATGGCGCTCGTCACCAGGGGGTGCCGCCATCCGGCATCCCGCGGCGCGATCGCCAGCGCGCGTTGCAGATAGTCGCAGGCAGTTGGCAGATCGCGGCGCGCCTGCGCCTCCATGCCGAACTGGAACATCAGATAGGGATTGTCCGGCTGCTCGGCGAGTTCGCGCTGCAACAATTCATAGTTGCGATCGATCTTCTTCGCCTTTTGCGCGGCGAGATAGCCGTCATGCCCGACATGAATCGGGGTGTGAATGATCGGCAGGGTGGAGACGACATGTTCGTGGACACGCCCCTGATAATAGGTACCGCGCGGCAACAGGCGCGGAATCCAGCTGCGCGTGGGGTCGGGGCTGCCGTCCACCTGGTTCTCGATGCACACCGCGCCCAGTCTTGGCGGCCCCGCGCACCAGCGGCGCAACCGGTCGCCCCCGTCGCTGATCCACTCGTCCGCATCGAGCATCAGGTTCCAGTCGGCATCCGCGCAGGCCAGCACATGGTTGCGCGCCTCGGCGAAGTCGTCGGGCCAGGGCAGGTGATGGACCTCGGCGCCGGCGGCCTTCGCGATGGCCACCGTCCTGTCGGTCGAGCCGGTATCGAGCACCACCATCCTGTCCACGAACGGCGCGACACTATCCAGGCAGCGGGCGAGGCAGCGTTCCTCGTTCCGAACGATCAGCGTGGCGGCGATGCGAGGGGCGGGGGGCGACATCGGGTGCTATCCTCGACGAAAGGGATCGGCGCGAAGCCTATCACCGGTCGCGTGAAGATTTGCCTAACCGCACGGTAACCCTATTTGGCCAGCCGCCCATCCTCGATCGCCGCCATGTCGAACGGGAACAGCAAATCCGGGTCGGGCGCCTTCACATCGTCGGCGATGTCGTTGGGCGCGATCTGGCGAAGGACATGGCGCATGATTGCGATCCGCGCATCCTTCTTGTCGTCGGCGCGCACGATATGCCACGGCGCGAAGGGGGTGTGGGTGCGGGTCAGCATCGTGTCGCGCGCCGCCGAATAATCGCCCCATTTGGCCTGTGCGACCTTGTCCATGTCGGACACCTTCAGCGCCTTGAGCGGATCGGTCCGCCGCGCCTCCAGCCGCTCGGCCTGTTCCTCCTTGGTGATGTCGAGCCAGAGCTTGACCAGCTTGATACCGCTTTCGACCAGCATCCGCTCGAAATCGGGGGCGTCGCGCAGGAATGCCTCCTGCTCGGTGGCGGTGGAGAAGCCCATCACGACTTCCACCCCGGCGCGATTGTACCAGCTGCGATTGAAGATCACGATCTCGCCCGCCGCCGGCAGATGTGCGGTATAGCGCTGGAAATACCACTGCGTGCGTTCGCGGTCGGAGGGCTTGGGCAACGCCACGACGCGGGTCGCGCGGACCGAGAGATGCTCGGTGATCCGTTTGATCGTCCCGTCTTTCCCTGCGCCGTCGCGGCCCTCCAGCACGATGACGACGCGCTCGTCGGAGCCGATCATCGCCATCTGGGTGCGGACCAGCGCAAGTTGCAGCGCCTCCAGCTCCTCGTGATAATGTTTCGCCATCCTCATCTCCTCTGAACGGGGAAACGTCTGGCGCGGCAAAAGTGGCATGATGCGCGCCCCCGGTGTAAGCGCATCCCATGCCCGCTACCCCCGCCTGGCCGCCGCAATCCACGCCCCGCCTGTTCGTCGACCAGATGCTGGGCGAAGGACCGATCCGCATCGACGGCCCGGCCGCGCATTATCTGGTGTCGGTGATGCGCACCAAGGTCGGCGATCCGGTCAAGCTGTTCGACGACCGCACCGGCGAATGGCTGGGCGTCGCGGCCTCGGTCGGCAAGCGCGACCTGACGCTGGACGTGACCGAATTGCTCCGCGAGCGTGAGGCCGTGCCCGACCTGTGGCTGTGCGCCGCGCCGTTGAAGAAGGGCCGCGTCGACTGGCTGGCCGAAAAGGCGTGCGAGCTGGGCGTAGCCAGGCTGGTCCCGGTCGTCACTCGTCGCACCGTGGTCGACAAACCCAATACCGAGCGACTGCGCGCGCATATGATCGAGGCGGCCGAGCAATGCGGCCGCACCGCGCTGCCGGAGGTGGCCGAACCGGTAAAGCTGGCCGCGCTCCTGCGGGAATGGCCAGCGGGACGCGCGCTGTTCTTCGCCGACGAAACCGGCGGCGTGTCCGCGCTGGAGGCGATGCGCGCGCATAAGGGCCCGGCGGCGATCCTGATCGGTCCCGAGGGCGGCTTCGATGCGGAGGAGCGCGCGGCGATCCGTGCGCATCCGTCGGCCATCGGCATCGGTCTCGGCCCCCGCATCCTGCGCGCCGACACGGCGGCGGCGGCGGCGGTGTCGTTGTGGATGGCGGCGGGGGGCGACTGGGGTTGATTCAGCCTATGGCGTGGACGCGCGCTCGCGCGTAAGGCGCGGTTCATGAGCACTAAGACCGCGAGCACAGCCAAGAGCGCCATCATCGAATCGCGCGACCAGTTGATCGCGAGTTTCGCGCGCGGTGAAAAACCCAGTGATCGCTGGCGGATAGGCACCGAGCACGAGAAGTTCGTCTATGCGCTGGGCGATCATCACGCGCCCTCCTACGACGAAGCCTCGGGCATCCGCGCGCTGCTGGGCGAGCTGGAGCAATATGGCTGGGCGCCGGTCATCGAGGGTGGCAACGTCATCGCGCTGACCGGCACGGACGGCTCGATCAGCCTGGAGCCGGCCGGGCAGTTCGAGCTGTCGGGCGCGCCGCTCGACAATCTGCATGAGACCTGTGCCGAGACGGGGCGCCATCTCACCCAAGTGAAGGCCGCGGGCGACACGCTGGGGCTCGGCTTCCTGGGTCTGGGCATGTGGCCGGACAAGACCCGCGCCGAACTGCCGATCATGCCCAAGGGCCGCTATGCCATCATGCTGCGCCACATGCCGCGCGTCGGGTCGCTGGGCCTCGACATGATGCTGCGCACCTCGACAAAAAAAAAAAAAAAAAA
>NZ_JBNNOB010000070.1:0-18185 GCF_050274375.1 Sphingomonas sp. NPDC019816 | reverse complement strand
GGTCAACGTCGTCCCCGGCTATCTGGGCGAGATCGCCGATACCGAGGAAGCGGTGCGCATCGCCTCCGACATCGGCTTTCCGGTGATGATGAAGGCGTCGGCTGGCGGCGGCGGCAAGGGGATGCGGCTCGCCTGGTCCGAGGCGGATGTGCGCGAGGGCTTCGAGGCGACCAAGCGCGAAGGGCTCGCCAGCTTCGGCGACGACCGCGTCTTCATCGAGAAGTTCATCGAAAGCCCGCGCCATATCGAAATCCAGGTGCTGGGCGATCAGCATGGCAACATCGTCTATCTCGGCGAGCGCGAATGTTCGGTCCAGCGCCGCCACCAGAAGGTGGTCGAGGAAGCGCCGTCGCCCTTTGTCACGCCCGAGATGCGCCGCGCCATGGGCGAGCAGGCGGTCGCGCTGGCGCGCGCGGTGGGCTATTATTCGGCGGGCACCGTCGAGCTGATCGTGTCGGGTGCGGATACGACGGGCAAGAGCTTCTACTTCCTCGAGATGAACACCCGGCTTCAGGTCGAGCATCCCGTGACCGAGGAGATCACCGGCCTCGATCTGGTCGAGCAGATGATCCGCGTCGCCGCCGGTGAGCCTCTGGCCTTCGCCCAGGACAAGGTAAAGCTGACCGGCTGGTCTATCGAGAACCGCGTCTATGCCGAGGACCCGTATCGCGGCTTCCTGCCCTCGACCGGGCGGCTAGTGCGCTACAACCCGCCCGCCGAACAGGCCGATGACGATGCCCGCGTACGCGTCGATGACGGCGTCGCCGAGGGCGGCGAGGTCAGCATGTTCTACGATCCCATGATCGCCAAGCTGGTCACCTGGGCGCCGACCCGCGAAGCCGCGATCGATGCGCAGATCGCCGCGCTCGACGCGTTCGAGATCGTCGGGCCGGGCACGAACATCGATTTCGTCTCCGCGCTGATGCAGCATCCGCGCTTCCGGTCGGGAAACCTGTCCACCGGCTTCATCGCCGAGGAATATCCTGAAGGCTTCCAGGGCGCGCCGGCGTCGGACGACCTGACCAAGACCCTCGCCGCCGTTGCCGCCTTTGCTGCCACCGCCGAGGCTGACCGCGCTCGGCGGATCGACGGGCAGCTCGGCCATCGGTTGCGTCCGCCCGCCGACTGGACGGTGCGGATCGGCGGGGCGGACCATGCGGTCCACGTCTCGACCGATGGGATCAGCGTCGATGGCGCGGAACTCGACCTCGCCATTGCCTATACGCCGGGCGACCGGATGATCGCGGTCGAGGATGAGGATGGCGAGACGCTCCATGTCCGCATCGCCAAGACCCGCACCGGCTTCAGGCTGACCACGCGCGGCGCCAGCCACGTCATCCGTGTCCTGCCCGCCCGCGCGGCGCCTTACGCGCAACATCTGATCGAGAAGATCCCGCCCGACCTGTCCAAATTCTTGATCGCGCCGATGCCGGGCCTGCTCGTCCGGCTCGACGTGGCCGAGGGCGACAAGGTCGAGGCGGGCCAGCCGCTCGCGGTCGTCGAGGCGATGAAGATGGAAAACATCCTGCGCGCCGCCAAGACGGGGACGGTCAAGACGATCTCCGCCAAGGCGGGCGACAGCCTGGCCGTCGATGCGGTGATCCTGGAACTGGAGTGACTAGATGCATGGCCGGGCTACCCCGGCCATGCATTTCCTGCGCTTTCCGCACCATTGCCACAGTTTGCGACACAAACGGGCTGGACGGGACCGCTACCGCCGGGCAGGTTCGCCGCCATGAAGCCTCGCACCCGCGTCCTTCTTCTGGCGCCGGCGATCCTCGCCGGTTGCACGGTCGGCCCCGATTATCGTCCCGCCGCTTCCTCGGAACTGGGGGTGCCCGACCAATGGTCGGTGCCTGCCGCCAACGCCCAGGCGCAGGACCTGACCCGCTGGTGGCAGTCGTTCGACGATCCGCTGCTGGCCGAACTGGTCGAGCAGGCGGTGGTCGCCAATACCGATGTCGCCCAGGCCATCGCCCGGTTGCGGCAGGCGCGCGAAAGCCTGGTGCAGAGCCGCGCCGCGCTGCTGCCCACCGTGTCGGGATCGACCGGCTATCAGCGTAACGAGAATCTGCGCGGCGGCGGGCGCAGCTTCACCCTGCCCGACGGCACCGTCGTCGATACCGGCGGGGGCGGCAGCAACAGCTATACGGTCGGGCTGTCGGCCAGCTATCAGGTCGGCCTGTTCGGCGAAGTGCGCCGCACGGTCGAGGCGACCCGCGCCACCTATGAAGGGGCCGGGTTCAGCTATGCCGCCACGCTGCTGACCGTCGAGAGCGAGCTGGCGCGCAACTATATGCTCGCCCGCGCCTATCAGGCACAACTCGCCAATGCGCGCGCCAGCCTGGCGCTGCAGGACGATAATCTGGAGATTGCGGGCTTTCGGGTGCAGGCGGGCCTCGTCTCCTCGCTCGACGCCGAACAGGCTCGCAGCCAGCGGGCGCAGACCGCCGCGACCATCCCCTCGATCGAGCAGCAATATAATGCCGCCGTCTCGCGGCTGGGCGTGCTGACCGCGCAAGCGCCCGGCGCACTGAAGACGCGGCTGGCGGCGGTGCGGCCGATCCCGCGCGGGCCGGCGGCGATCGGGGTCGGCATCCCGGCCGACATCCTGCGTCGTCGCCCCGATGTCCGCGCCGCCGAGCGCAACCTGGCCGCCGCGACCGCGCGGATCGGCGTGGCGCAGGCCGCGCTCTACCCCGCGCTCGCCATTTCGGGGAATATCAACACGGCGGCGACCAGCCTCGGCTCGCTGGGCGATGCGATCACCGGCAGCCTGTTCGCCGGGCTGACCCAGGCGATCTTCAACGGCGGTCGCCTGCGCGCGCAGCTGCGCAATGCCCGCGCCGTCGCCGAGCAGAATTATGCCGCCTATCAGGGCACGGTCCTGCTGGCGCTGGAGGATGTCGAGAATGCCATCGTCGCGCTGAACACCGCGCGTGAGCGCGAGCGGCAATTCGCCATCCAGCTCGACGCCGCGCGCAACTCGGCGATCCTGGCGCGCAGTCAGTATCGCACCGGGCTGACCGACTTCACCACGCTGTCCCAACAGGAGACCGCGCTGCTCAGCGCGCAGAACGGGCTGGTCCAGGCCCGCTCCGACGCCGCCACCGCGCAGGTCTCGCTGTTCGCCGCGCTCGGCGGCGGCTGGGACGCCGATACCATTCCGCAAGCCCCGCCGCTCGCGGCCCCAACCCCGGACAACCGCTGATGGCCGACCAGACTCTCGACGATTTCCTGGGCGTGAAGCCCCAGCCGCGCTGGCGCAAATGGGTGCAATGGGGCGTGGTGGCGGTCGGCGTCGTGTTGCTGCTCCTGTTGTTGAAGAGCTGTTTCGGCGGATCGGACGAGGCGGGCTTCGCGACCGCGCCCGTCACGCGCGGCAATTTGACCGTGACGGTGTCGGCGACGGGCAAGCTGGCACCCACCAATCAGGTGACGGTCGGCTCGCAGCTGTCGGGTCTGGTCACCAAGGTCGTCGTCGATGTGAACGACCGCGTGCAGGCCGGCGAGGCGCTGGCGCTGATCGATCCCGAACAGATTGACGACCAGATTCGCGCGGGCCAGGCGACGCTGAACGCCAACCAGGCACAGGTCGCGCAGGCGCGGGCCACCGTGGCCGAGGCGCAGGCGCAGCTCGCCCGGCTGGAACAGGTTTACAAGCTGTCGAACGGCCGCGTGCCCTCCGCCACCGAATTGCAGGCCGGGCGCGCCGATGCCCAGCGCGCCGTCGCCGCGCTGCGCGTCGCGGAGGCCAATGTCGCCGCCGCCCGCGCGCAGCTCGCCCAGTCGCAGACCCAGCGCCAGCGCGCGATCATCCGCTCGCCCGTGTCGGGCGTGGTGCTGGCGCGCCAGGTCGACCCCGGTCAGACGGTCGCGGCGTCGTTCAACACGCCGACCCTGTTCGTCATCGCCGAAGACCTGACCAAGATGAAGCTGGAGGTCGCGATCGACGAGGCCGATGTCGGCGAGGTGAAGGTCGGGCAGAAGGCCGACTTCACCGTCGACGCCTTTCCGGGCCGGACCTTCCCCGCGACGATCACCCGCGTCGACCTGGGCTCCAACCTGACGGTGAGCGCGGCGACCGCCTCCACTTCCTCGACCGCCAGCGCGACGTCGAGTGCGGGGCAGGTGGTCAGCTATGCCGCCGACCTGACGGTGGCGAACCCCGACCTGCAATTGCGCCCCGGCATGACCGCGACCGCCGACATCGTCACGTCGGACAAGCGGAACGTGATGCTGATCCCCAATGCCGCCCTGCGCTTCAAGCCGTCGGACGGGGCGGGCCAGGGCGGTGGCGGGATCGCCGGCTCGCTGACCTTCCGTCCGCGTCGCGACCGGGCGGCGCGTACCGCGACCGTGCAACGCGGTGCGACCCAGACCGTCTATGTCCGGGGCAATGACGGTAAGCCGCAGCCGATCCAGATCGTCACCGGCGACACCAACGGATCGATGACCGAAGTCCTGTCGGGCGGCCTGAAGCCCGGCATGCAGGTTATCACCGGGCAGTTGGCGAATGGCGAAGGCGCATCGCGCGGGCCGGGCCAGCGGCGACAGGGCGGCGGGGGCGGTGGTGGCCGCTGACGCCCCCCTCATCCAGCTTCGCGGCGTCACCAAGACCTATGGCATGGGCGCCACCCAGTTCCAGGCGCTGAAGGGCGTCGACCTGGATATCGCGGCGGGCGATTTCGTCGCGGTGATGGGGCCATCGGGGTCGGGCAAGTCGACGACGATGAATATCCTCGGCTGTCTCGATGTGCCCAGCGGCGGCAATTTCCTGTTCCGCGGTCATCATGTCGAGACGCTGGACCGCGACCAGCGCGCGATGCTGCGGCGGCGCTATCTGGGTTTCGTGTTCCAGGGCTTCAACCTGTTGTCGCGAACCACCGCGCTGGAGAATGTCGAGCTGCCCTTGCTCTATCGCGGCGAGGATAAGAAGACGCGGCGTGAGCTGGGGATGGCGGCGCTGGCGAAGGTCGGCCTCGACAAATGGTGGGACCATACCCCCGCCGAACTGTCGGGCGGGCAGCAGCAGCGCGTGGCGATCGCGCGCGCCATCGTCACCAGCCCCGATGTCCTCCTGGCGGACGAGCCGACCGGCAATCTCGATTCCGAACGCTCGGTCGAGATCATGGAACTCTTGACCGGGCTCAACCGCGACAGCGGCATCACCGTGCTGATGGTCACGCATGAGCCCGACATGGCGGCGTTCGCGCGCACCGTCATCCACTTCAAGGACGGGCTGGTCGACCGGATCGAGGCGCAGCACCAACCGGGCGACGTACCGCAGATGGATGGGCACTGATGTTCGGCACCACGCTCCTGCTCGCGATCCGCTCGATCCGGCGGCACATGCTGCGTTCGTTCCTGACGACGCTCGGCATCATCATCGGCGTCGGCGCGGTGGTGACCATGGTGACGCTGGGCAAGGCGACGACGGCAGCCGTGCAGCAGTCCATCTCGTCGCTGGGTACGAATATCCTTCAGGTCCGCCCCGGTCAGGGCTTCGGGCGCGGCGGCGGTGGCCCGCGTCCGCCCGATTTCAAGCCCGAGGATGTCGAGGCGATCGCCGACCAGATCGCCGGTGTCACGGCGGTCGCCCCGCAGGCGCAGACGAGCGCGACCGCCATCTATGAGGGCGCGAACTGGTCGACCACCGTCACCGGCACCACGCTCGCCTATTTCACCGTCCAGCCCTGGCCGTTGGCGTCGGGGCGATACTGGACCCCGGCGGAGCAGGCGGCGGGCAAGGCGGTGTGCGTCATCGGCAATACCGTACGCCAGAACCTGTTCCGCAATACCGAGCCCGTCGGCAAGCGCTTCCGCATCGGCGCGATCAGCTGTGATGTCGTCGGCGTGCTGACGACGCGCGGGCAGGGTGGGTTCGGCGATCAGGACGATGTCGTCCTCATGCCGATCAAGGCGGTGCAGCGCCGCTTCACCGGCAGCCGCGACATCCGCCTGATGCTGGTCGGGGTCGATCAGGCCTATTCGACGGCCGCCGTTCAGGCGTCGCTGACCGATCTCTTACGCGAACGGCGCAATATCACCGGCGGCAAGGACGACGACTTCAACATCTTCGACACCAAGCAGATCAGTGATACGCTGACCAGCACGACGACCATGCTGACCCGCATCGTCGCGGCGGTGGCGGCGATCAGCTTGGTGGTCGGCGGCATCGGCATTATGAACATCATGCTGGTGTCGGTGACCGAACGGACGCGCGAGATCGGCATCCGCCTGGCGATCGGTGCGGTCGCGCGCGAGGTGCTGATGCAGTTCCTGGTCGAGGCGGTGGTGCTGTCCTGCCTGGGCGGGATCATCGGGCTGCTCCTGGCGCAGGCGATCATCGCGCTGCTGGTGCCGATCATGCAGGTGCCATGGACCTTCGATCCCCAGATCAACGTCATCGCCTTTGCGATCTCGGCGGTGATCGGGGTGGTCTTCGGCTATTTCCCGGCGCGACGGGCGGCGGCGCTCAATCCGATCGATGCGCTACGCCACGAGTGATCGTTCGCTCGGGCGCGTGGACGAGTTCGCGTAGCCGTTCGAGATCCTCGGGCGTATCGATGTCGATCAGCTCGGCGGGTGCGGTCACGACATGGCGCCCGCCGGCGACCAGTTGCCGCGCGCCTTCGTCACCCTCCAGCTCCAGCAGCGCCTCGAACCGACCCGACCCGAATACGCCCGGCGGGGTGGGGTGTTCGCCATTGCTCGACACCACCACCGAGTCGGGCCCGTCAAAGGCGTCGAACAACCGGTAGATATGCGCCGCCGTCACGCGCGGCATGTCGGCCAGCGCGATCAGGATCGCCTGGGGCGACGTCTTCATCGCCTCGCGCACGCCCAGATGCAGCGAGTGCGACATACCTTGTCCCACATCGTCATTGTGGATGACGCGATACCCGCGCGACCCGAAGTCGAGCTGGCACCCGTCGGTCACCACGATCCGGTCGGCGAAGGGGATGCTCTCCAGCGCGGTGGTGACGTGAAAGCCGACCGGCTTGCCCAGAAACTCCGCCTCCAGCTTGTTCTGGTCCCCGAAGCGGCTCGACTGTCCCGCCGCCAGCAGGACCAGGACCACATTGTCAGCGTCGATCATGAAAGGCTCCTATCATCGCCGCCGCGATCGACAGCGCGATCTCGGACGGACCGACCGCACCGATATCGAGGCCGACAGGGCCATCGATCCGGTCGATCGCCTCAGGGGAAACGCCCATCGCCGCCAGACGCTCCCGCCGGGCGGCATGGCTGCGCCGGCTGCCCAGCGCGCCGACATAGGCGGTGTCGCTGGCGAGGGCGGCGATCAGCGCGGGGTCATCGATCTTGGTATCGTGGCTCAGCGTCACGACGGCGGTTGCCGGGCCGGGGGCATAGGCCGCCACCGCCTCGTCGGGCCAGCGATCGTCGAGCGTGACGCCGGGGAAGCGCTCCTCGGTCAGGAAGCGGGCGCGGGGGTCGATGACGACTGTCGCAATGCCGAGCGTCTGGGCCAGTTGCGCCAGGCTCTGCGCGATCTGCACCGCGCCGACGATCAGCAAGCGGCGCGGCGGATCGTAGCGGTTGGCGAAGACCTCGCCCGTCTCCACAGGCCGCAGGTCCGAATGGCCGCTAGTCAGGTCGGTGGTAACGGTCAGCGCCCGGCCCTGTTCGCGCGCCTCGGCGATGCGGTCGAACAGTTCGGGGTCGAAGCCATCCGCCGACACAGGCTGCACCATCACGGCGATCTCGCCGCCGCAGGGCAGGCCGACTTCCCAGGCCGAAGCGTCCGCCACGCCGTAGCGCTTCACCTGAAACGGCGCGCCCGCGATCACCTCGGCGGCGGTGTGGAGGATGTCGTTCTCGACGCAACCGCCCGACACCGATCCCTCGAACCGGCCGTCTTCATGGACCAGCATATGGCTGCCACGCGGACGCGGTGCCGACCCCCAGGTCGACACCACCGTCGCGATCGCCATCTTCTGTCCCCGCCACTCCTTGGCAGCGGCGAGGACGCTGTCATTGTCGCTCATCAAAGCGCCGGCAGGTGATCGAGCAGCTTGTCGAGCGTCACCGGCATCTCGCGTACCCGCACGCCGGTGGCGTTGTAGATGGCGTTGACCACGGCCGGAGCCGCGCCCGAGATGCCCAGCTCGCCGATCCCCTTGGCATGGATCGGATTGGCATGGATGTCGCGTTCATCGAGGAAATGGACTTCCAGCTGCGGCACGTCGGCGTTCACCGGCACATGATATTCGGCCAGGTCATGGTTGACGAGCTTGCCGGTGCGCGGGTCGTGGATCAGCTCTTCGGTCAGCGCGGTGCCGATGCCGAAGGTCATGCCGCCCAGGCATTGCGAGCGCGCCGTCTTGGCATTGAGCACGCGCCCCGCCGCGAACACGCCCAACATCCGCCGCACGCGCACCTCGCCGGTGACGACATTGACGCCGACCTCGGCGAAATGCGCGCCGTAGCTGGCCTGCTGGAACTGCTTTTCCTGCTGGCCGGGCTTGATCTCGCCGATCGCGGACAGGCCGTCCTTGCCGGCCAGTTCGGCCAGCGGGACCGAACGATTGTCGCCGATCGCCATGCCGTCCTTCAATGTCAGGTCCTCGGCCTTCACCCCCATCGCCTTGGCCAGCTTCTCGCGCACCCGCTCCGCCGCGAGGTATACGGCCGAGCCCGCCGAGGCCGCGCCCCACGACCCGCCCGATCCGGCGGCGGGGGGATCATTGGTATCGCCCAGCGACATCGTCACCTTCTCGACCGGCAGGCCGAGGATCTCGGCCGCGATCTGCGCCATGATCGTGTAGCTGCCCGTGCCGATATCGGTCATCGCCGAGGAGACGGTCGCGCTGCCATCGGGATGGAGTTCGACCTTGGCGGCGGACTGCTGCAACTGGTTGGAGCGGCACGCGGCGGCGACGCCCATCCCGATCAGCCAGTCGCCCTCACGCCGCTCGCCGGCCTTCTGGCGCTTGTCCCATCCGAAATGCTTCGCGCCTTCCTCCAGCGACCTCGTCAGCGCGCGGGACGAATAGGGGACCTTCAATTCCGGGTCCTGTTCGGGATCGTTGACCTTGCGCAGGGCGATCGGGTCCATGCCGATCGCCTCGGCCAGCTCGTCCATGGCACATTCCATGCCGACCATGCCGACCGCCTCGCCGGGCGCGCGCATCGATCCCGACAGCGTCCAATTCAGCCGGACGATGTCATGGTTGATCCGTCGGTTCTCGCCCGCATACAGGAAGTGGGTGCCGATCCCGACGGGCTCGAAGAAGTCCTCGCCCGGAAGGTTGGAGGTGATCGCCTCATGGCCCAGCGCGACGATGCGCCCGCCGGCCTCCGCGCCCAGGCGCATGCGCTGTTCGGTATTGGAACGGCGAACGGTGGCGTCGAACACCTGCTGGCGCAGCATCACCGCCTTGACCGGGCGGCCGAGTTGCTTGGCGGCGATGGCGGCGGCGACGCTCTCGGGCGCGATGCCCAGCTTCGATCCGAACCCGCCACCGATATAGCGCGAGATGATCCGCACCTTGGACTGCGACACACCCAGCGCCTTGGCGAGCTGTTGCGCGTCGGAGGTCGGCATCTGGTACGCGCCGTACAGCGTCAGCGCGCCGTCTTCCCAGACCGCGATCGAGGCATGGGGTTCCATCGCCGCCGAGTTCTGGCTGGGGGTGGTATAGGTCACGTCGATCTTGACCGACGCGCCCTCGAACGCCTGGTCGAAATCGCCCTGGTCGTAATGGCCCTTGATCATGCTATCGGGGGCGGGCTCGGCCTTGTCCTTGTTCGCTTCATAGTCGAACGCGCCGTCGTTGAGCGGTTCGTAATCGACCTTCAACTGCTTGGCGGCGTCACGCGCGACCTCGAAGCTATCCGCGACGACGATCGCGATGATCTCGCCGAAATAGTCGATGGTGCGGACGCCTTGCGTCGGGGCCTCGGTCTCGCCGCCCTGCTGCGAGTTGCGGATAAAGGTGGCATAGTCGGTGATGACGTCGATCACGCCCGGCATGGCCTTCACCGCATCGGCGTCGATCGACTTGATCTTCGCATGGCCCGTAGTGGCGCTGACCAGCACGCCGTGCGCGCAATTCTCGATGGCGTATTCAGCCGCATAGGTGGCGGTGCCCGTCACCTTCTTCGGCCCGTCCACCCGGTCGAGCGGTTTGGAAATCACCCCTTGCACACCCGTGTCGAGCAGGCTGTCGGGATGCGGCTGATTCATGGTCAGCGCGTTCGTGTCGTCCTTGCCGAATCCGAACATGGGATCAGCCCTCCTGCGTCAGTTCACGGAGCGTCGCGATCAGCGTGCGACGCGCCAGCGGAATCTTGAAGTCGTTCGAGCCATAGCCCTTGGCATCGGCCAGCAGCACATCGGCGGCGGCGTTGAACGCCGCGTCGGTCGGTTCCTGCCCGACGAGCGCGGCCTCGACCGCCCCGTTACGCCACGGCATCGGGCCGAGCCCGCCGAAGGCGAGGCGCGCCGAGCCGATCCTGCCACCCTCGACCGCGACGATCCCGGCGACCGAGACCAGCGCGAAGGCATAGGAGGCGCGGTCACGCACCTTGCGATAGGTCTGCTTGCCCTCGGGTGCGGGGGGCAGCTCGACATGGGTGATCAGCTCGCCCGGCTCCAGCACCGTCTCGATCTCCGGGGTGCTGCCCGGCAGGCGATAGAATTCGCCGATTGCGATCCGGCGGCGATCGCCGTCGGGCTTCTGGGTGATGATGACCGCCTCCAGCGCGCGCATCGCGACGGCCATGTCGCTGGGGTGGGTCGCGATGCAATGGTCCGAGGTGCCCAGGATCGCGAGGATGCGGTTCTCGCCCCCGATCGCCGAACAGCCGCTGCCCGGCTCGCGCTTGTTGCACGGGGTGGCGGGGTCGTAGAAATAATAGCAGCGCGTCCGCTGGAGCAGATTGCCCCCGGTCGACGCCTTGTTGCGCAGCTGCCCCGACGCCCCCGCCAGCAGCGCGCGCGACAGCACCGGATAGCGCGCGATCACGCGGGCATCGGCGGCGAGATCGCTATTGGGGACGAGCGCACCGATGGTCAGGCCGCCATCCTCGCGCTCCTCAATGTCGCCCAGATCCAGACGAGTGATGTCGACCAGCGTGTCGGGCGTCTCGACTTGCAATTTCATAAGGTCGAGCAGATTGGTGCCGCCGGCGATGAAGCGCGCGCCCGGGACCGCGCCGTCGCGGGTGGCGGCGCCGACCGAATCGGCGCGGGCATAGTCGAACAGCTTCATGCCGCGACCTCCTTGCCCACATCCTCATTGGGATTGCGGTCGCCCAGCCCCGCCACGTCGCGGATCGCATCGACGATATTGGGATAGGCGGCGCAGCGGCATAGATTGCCGCTCATCCGTTCGGAGATTTCCTCGACGGTCAGCTCGGCCTGACCGAGGTCCTCGGTGACGTGGCTGGGCCAGCCCTTCTTCACCTCGTCCAACATGCCGACCGCCGAGCAGATCTGGCCCGGCGTGCAATATCCACACTGGAAGCCGTCGTGCCGGACGAACGCGTCCTGAAGCGGGTGGAGATTACCCAGCTGGCCCAGCCCCTCGATGGTGGTGATCTCGTCATCCTGATGCATCACCGCCAGCGTCAGGCAGGCGTTCACCCGGCGTCCGTTGACCAGCATCGTGCACGCCCCGCACTGGCCATGGTCGCAGCCCTTCTTCGAGCCGGTCAGCCCCAGATGTTCGCGACACAGATCGAGCAGCGAGGTTCGGACATCGACGTCGATGTCATGTGATTGACCATTGATTGTGAAATGCATGGGCGCATCCCCTTTGGGATTAGGATTGGATGAAACAACGCCATGATTTCCGCACGTTTCCCGTTGCGAACCACTCTCATTGCCGTCGCTGCGATCCTGGGGCAGTCTGAGGCCATGTCCGCCGACGTTCCCAAGCCGCTTTCGTCGCCCATCGTCATCGCGCATCGCGGCGCGAGCGGGGAGCGGCCTGAGCATACGCTGGCCGCCTATGACCTGGCGATCCGGGAGGGCGCGGACGTGATCGAACCCGATCTGGTGCCGACGAAGGACGGTCATCTGGTCGCGCGGCACGAGAACGAGATTTCGGGCACCACCGATGTCGCGTCACATCCCGAGTTCGCCGATCGCAAGACGACGAAGATGATCGACGGCCAGACCGAGACCGGCTGGTTCACCGAGGACTTCACGCTCGCCGAGCTGAAGACCCTGCGCGCGCGCGAACGCCTGCCGCAACTCCGCTCGACCGCCTATGACGGGCAATTCCAGATCCCGACGCTGGAGGAGATCATCGCGCTTGCCAAGCAGCGGACGAAGGAAACCGGGCGGACGATCGCGATCTACCCGGAAACCAAGCACCCGACCTATTTCGCATCGATCGGCAAGGGCACCGATGCACCGCTAGTCGCCGCGCTGACCAAGGCGGGATGGACGACGGCGGATGCCCCGGTGTTCATTCAGTCGTTCGAGGTGAACAACCTCAAACATCTGAAGACGATGACCGGCATCCGCCTGATCCAGCTGGTCGCGGGCGAGGGCGGTCCGGCGGATGACGCCGCGCCGACCTATGCCGCGATGATGACGCCCGAGGGGCTGAAACAGGTGGCGACCTATGCGTGGGGGATCGGACCGGACAAGGCGATGCTGTGGCAGGGTGATGCTCCCACGACGTTGGTCATCGACGCGCATGACGCGGGGCTTCGCGTCCATCCCTGGACCTATCGTGCGGAGAATTATTTCGTCCGGCCGGCCTTTCGCAAGGGGGCCGATCCCAAGACGCATGGCGATGTCGCGGGCGAAATTCGCGCCGCGCTGGGCCAGGGTATCGACGGATTCTTCACCGATTTCCCGCAAATCGGGGTAGACACGCGCAACGCCTATTTGCGCACCCGCTGAAAGACCCCTGACCATGCGTAACCTCGTCCTGAAACTCGCCGTCCTGACCCTGCCGCTGATGACCGGAGGCTGCGTCAAGACGGTGGCGAGCGTTGTGAAGGCGCCGTTCCAGGCGGCGGGGCAGGTGGTCGACTGGACGACGACCAGCCAGGACGAGGCGGATCGCAACTACGGTCGCAAGATGCGCAAGCAGGAAGCGCGCGAGGGCCGCGAACGTCGCGACTATGAAAAACAGTGCCGCAAGCACCCCGAACAGTGCCAGAGGGGCCAGCAGGGCCAGCGGGGTCAGCAGGGCTATGACGGCTATCGCGCGGGCTACTGATCGCTGAAGGGCAGCGGCCCGGCGATCGCCGCCGATCGCGCCACGACCGCCGGATCGTCGATCCGCTTGCCGGTGAGCAGCATCACCGTGCGCCCGTCGCCCCGCGCGACGGCGGCGAGGTTCGCCCGGTGCCACCACCAGGTCGCACCCATCCAGAGCGCGCGGGGCAGCTCGGCGACCCATAGCGTCTTGGACGGCGGCGGGATCATAACCATGCCATCACGGTCCAGGGAAAGGGCGTCCACCACCCCATCCGCACCCCCGCCGCCGCCAGTGCGTCGCCGGTCCAGCTGTTGCAGGTGTGGACCGCGCTGTACCGCCCGTTCGCCTCGTAAAAGGCGTCATATACGCCATAGCCGGGATAGCGCCGGCCATCCGCTTTCCAGCTTTGCCGGATGAACGCGGCCAGCCGGCGATAGGCCCGGGGCGACAGGCGAATCATGCGGACATCGTCGCCATTGGCACGGGGGAGCGGCAGGTGGTCGACATGGATCAGCGTCCGGTCGCTGCCCATCGCCGCGCGGGCGATGGTGCCCGGTCGCACGTCGCGCCAATGCGGCGTCTCGCGAAAGAAGCCCGCCTCGCCCCAGCCGATGGCGAGGAAGGGAAACCCCGCATAACGCGGATCGCGCAAATCCTCCGGGGGGGCGAGGTCGCGCCAGTCCACTCCCGCCGCCTGCTTCGGCACGATGATTGCCGTGTGGACCGCGCTCGATTCGATATAGAGCGTGACCGCATCGGGTCCGGCGGCGGGCATCGTCGCGGTGGCGCGCGCGATCATGCCCAAACCCGTCCCCGCCAGCAGATACGCCGCCAGGATCAGCGCGATCGCGGCGAGCGTCCCCCTTGCAACGCGCCCCAGCCGTCGCCACGATATGGTTTCATTTGTCACCATCATCATGATAGGCTCCGCGAATGGCACAGGATACCCATGTTCTCGCCGCCCCGCCCGAGGGGGCCGGAGCCGACTGGACCATCCCGCAGGGGTGGGAGCATTACACGGCCGAGGAACATGCGACCTGGGACACGCTGTTCGCGCGCCAGTCGAAGCTGTTGCCCGGCCGCGCATCGGAGGCTTACTTGCGCGGTCTCGACGTGCTCAAGCTGTCGCGGCCGGGGATTCCCGATTTCGAGGAACTGTCCGAGCGGCTGATGAAACTTACCGGGTGGCAGGTGGTCGCGGTGCCGGGGCTGGTGCCCGACGACGTGTTCTTCGACCATATGGCCAATCGCCGCTTCGTCGCGGGCAATTTCATCCGGCGGCCCGACCAGCTCGATTATCTTCAGGAGCCGGACGTCTTTCATGACGTGTTCGGCCATGTGCCGATGCTCGCCGATCCGGTCTTCGCCGACTATCTCGCCGCCTATGGGCGCGGCGGGCAGCGCGCGCTGGGCATGGACGCGCTGAAATATCTCGGGCGGCTCTACTGGTACACGGTCGAGTTCGGACTGGTGCGCGAGGACGGGGACTTGCGCATCTACGGCGCGGGCATCGTGTCGAGCTATTCGGAAAGCCGCTTCGCGCTGGAGGACCCGAGCCCCAACCGGGTCGGCTTCGACCTCGCGCGCGTGATGCGGACGGAATACCGGATCGACGATTTCCAGCAGAATTACTTCGTGATTCCCAGTTATGAAGAATTGCTGCGCACCACGCTGGAGACGGACTTCGCGCCGCTTTATGCCGAGATCAAGGCGTTGCCGGATATTCCGGTGGCGGAGATCGTGCCGGGGGATGAGGTGGTGACGCGTGGGACGCAGGAATATGCTCGGGCGAAGGCCGGATAGCGAATCCCTTGGGCTTCGACTTCGCTCAGCCTGAACGGCTGTGGGGGCTGAAGTCTGAGCGGAGGGGGCAAGGGCTGGAGACCAACCTCCGTTCAGCCTGAGCGAAGTCGAAGGCCACGCCCCAAGCTCCGGGAACCTTATCCCGCACCCCCGGTTCGCGCATCATGCACGACCAGCCCAACCGAGCGGTGAAATACCCGCTTCTCGCCCGCCCGCACATCCAGCTTTACGGCACGGTGGACGAGGTGATGTATGCCGGGTTCAAGGACCAGCTCGCCGCCGCGCCGACCGATGGCGCGCTGGTCGTGTCGATCACCACGCTGGGCGGCGACCCGGAAATGGCGCGGGCGATGGGCGACTCGATCCGGCTGCTTCGCGACTATACCGGTCGCGAGACGCTGTTCCTGGGCAAGGTCGCGGTCTATTCGGCGGGGGCGACCTTCATGTCGGCCTTTCCGGTCGAGCATCGCTTCCTGACGCGCGGCACCCGGCTGATGCTCCACGAGCGCCAGATGAGCGGCAGCATCGATCTGTCCGGCCCACTGACCAACCTGCCCGTGGTGCTGAAGGCCAAGCTGCACGAGATCGAGCAGTCGGTCCTCATCCAGGAGGAGGGATTCCGCGCGATCGTCAACGGCTCTAACGTGTCGTTCGAGACCCTCCAGGAAAAGGCGCGCAGCAACTGGTATATCGACGCCGAGGAGGCCCGCGAGCTGGGCCTCGTTCTTGATGTGATCTGAGCCCGCGCCTAAATTGGTCAAGACATTTGCGACAAGCGCCCCTGTCATGTATCGGCGGGGGCGATCCTTTGCCGACAGCCTGTCGGCCCATCCAGCGGGTTTGTGACCATGGCCGAATTTGCCCTGCCGAAGAACAGCGTCATCAAGAAGGGCGAAACGCACCAGGCGACCACCGGCGGTCGTCTGAAGAAGTTCAAGGTCTATCGCTACGACCCCGATTCGGGTCAGAACCCGCGCTACGACACGTTCGAGGTCGATCTGGACGAGTGCGGGCCGATGGTGCTCGACGCGCTGATCAAGATGAAGGCCGAGCAGGACAGCTCGCTGACCTTCCGCCGTTCGTGCCGCGAGGGTATTTGCGGGTCGTGCGCGATGAACATCGACGGCCGCAACGGCCTGGCCTGCACCACCGCGATCGAGGATGTGAAGGGCACGGTCCAGATCACGCCGCTGCCGCACATGGATGTGGTCAAGGACCTGGTTCCCGACTTCACCCATTTCTATGCGCAATACGCGTCGATCAAGCCGTGGCTCCAGACCGTGTCGCCCGCCCCCTCGGGCAAGGAGCGGCTCCAGTCGCCGGACGACCGCGCCAAGCTCGACGGCCTGTACGAGTGCATCCTGTGCGCCTGCTGCTCGACCTCGTGCCCCAGCTATTGGTGGAACAGCGACAAGTTCCTGGGCCCCGCGATCCTGCTCCAGGCTTACCGCTGGCTGGCCGACAGCCGTGACGAGATGACCGGCGAGCGTCTGGACGAGCTGGAGGATCCGTTCCGCCTGTATCGCTGCCACACGATCATGAACTGCGCGAATGTCTGCCCCAAGGGTTTGAACCCGGCCAAGGCGATCGCCGAGATAAAGAAGATGGAAGCCGAGCGGGTCATCTGATCCGGCTGGTTTCGACGGAAGCGGAAAGGGGGTCGGAAACGGCCCCCTTTTTCAATTCTGGTCCGATGCTTTGAAACACCCTCACCCTTCCGGCGCTGACGCGCCTCCCTCCCTCTCCCGCCGGGAGAGGGAAGGGGCCCGCCCGCGCAGCGGGTGGGAAGGGTGAGGGCAGGGGTTGACGTCCGACAGAGCAGGGCAGACATCGCACCCAACATGCCCGACATCCTCAACGCCTATCGCCGCCTGATCGAAGCCCAGGAGCTCCGCCCCGATCCCGAACAGGCCGCCGCCGCCGCGCGGCTTGAACAACTCGCGACCGAACTCGAAACCCCGCGCAAGACCGGCCTCTTCGCCCGCCTGACCGGCAAGGGCGCGCCTGCCCCCAAGGGCGTCTATCTCTGGGGCGATGTCGGGCGCGGCAAGTCGATGCTGATGGACCTGTTCTTCGATCACGTTGCGGTCGAGGCCAAGCGTCGGGTGCATTTCGCCGAGTTCATGCTGGAGGTCCACGCCCGCATTGCTACCGAGCGCGCCAAGCAGGCGGGCGATCCGATCGCCCCCGTCGCCGCCGCGCTGGCCGAGGAAGTGCGGCTGCTGGCGTTCGATGAGATGATGGTGACCAACAGCCCCGACGCGATGATCCTGTCGCGGCTGTTCACCGCGCTGATCGAGGCCGGCGTGACGATCGTCACCACCTCCAACCGGCCGCCCAAGGATCTCTACAAGAACGGGCTCAACCGCGAGCATTTCCTGCCCTTCATTGCGCTGATCGAGGCGCGGCTGGACGTGCTGGCGCTGAATGGTCCAACCGACTATCGCCGCGACCGGCTGGGGCGGCTGGACACGTGGCTGGTGCCCAATGGGCCGAAGGCGACGATGACGCTGTCGGCGGCGTTCTTCCGCCTGACCGACTATCCGGTCGAGGATGCCGCGCATGTGCCCTCCGAGGACCTGAAGGTCGGCGGCCGCGTCCTGCACGTCCCCAAGGCGCTGAAGGGCGTCGCGGTCTTCTCGTTCAAGCGGCTGTGCGGCGAGGCGCGGGGCGCGGCGGACTATCTGGCGGTCGCGCGGCGTTTCCACACCGTCATCCTGGTCGGCATCCCCAAGCTGGGGCCGGAGAATCGCAACGAGGCGGCACGCTTCGTCCAGCTGATCGACGCGCTCTACGAACACAAGGTCAAGCTCCTCGCCGCAGCCGACGCGCAGCCCGCCGAACTCTATGAAACCGGAGACGGACGCTTCGAGTTTGAACGCACGATCAGCCGGTTGGAAGAGATGCGTTCGGAGGAGTATCTGGCCCAGGGCCATGGCTCGGACGAAGGGCTAATGACAGCTTAATGCACTTGCGAACCATTATCGTTTAAAATGTTAAACTCTATGGATTAACGGTTGCCCCGACGCCCATATGGGCGTAGGCCGCGTGACCAATCACGTACGTCCACTACGGAGTAGGATTGGAATGGCTCGCAAGAAGATCGCGCTGATCGGCGCCGGTAACATCGGCGGCACGCTGGCGCACCTCGCCGCGCTCAAGGGGCTGGGCGATATCGTCCTGTTCGACGTC
>NZ_JBNNOB010000069.1:0-18323 GCF_050274375.1 Sphingomonas sp. NPDC019816 | reverse complement strand
GGCCCGGCACGCTGTTGGCCCGTGCGGGTGAGGCGCTGGGCCAGGCGCGCGCCAGCGACGGCGCGATGCTGCGCTTCGCTCATCCGGGCAATGTCGCGCCGCTCGACCTGCTGGGCGCCGATCTGCACCACGCGATCGAACGCGGGGAAATCGACATCGTCTTTCAGCCGCAGGTGTCGATCAAGACCGGGCGGATCACCGGCGTCGAGGCGCTGGCGCGCTGGCGCCATCCGACGCTGGGGCCGCTGGGTGCCGATCCGCTGTTCGCCGCCGCCGAACGCGCCGATCTGGGGCTGGCGCTGTCCGATCATATCCAGCAGATCGCGCTGCAACGCGCCGCGCACTGGCCGACCAGCCTGTCGCACCTGCGGTTGTCGATCAACGTCACCGCCGCCGATGTCGCACGTGCGGGCTTCGTGCAGCTGTTTCTCGACCGGGTGGCGGCAAGCGGCTTTCCCCTGGAGCAGCTGACCGTCGAGATCATCGAAACCGGGCTGATCGTCGAGCTCGATCGCGCGGCCAGGGTGCTCGACCAGCTGCGTGGTGCGGGCGTGCGGGTGGCGATCGACGATTTCGGGACCGGCTATTCCAGCCTCGTCTATCTGACCGGGCTGCCGGTCGATTACATCAAGATCGACCGCGCGCTGGTCTCGCATATCGATGGCGCGGACCGCGAACGGATCGTCGTGCGCGGCGTCATCCAGATCGCGGGACAGCTGGGGCTGGGCATCGTCGCCGAAGGGGTGGAGACCGCCGAACAGGCGCATCTGCTCGGACAGCTGGGGTGCGAGACCTATCAGGGTTTCCTGCGCGCCGGCGGCCTGGAGGAGGACGCGCTGGTCGCGATGGTCGAGGAGGAGATACAATGCGCGGCGTGACGATGGCAGCGATGATGCTGCTTCCCCTGGCCGCGCAGGCGAGCCCGGCGCCCGCGTCCGATCCGGCGGAGGCCGGTATCCGTGCGGCCATGCTGGCGAGCGCGGCCGCGTGGAATGACGGCGGTCTGGACCGCTTCATGGCGATCTATGCACCCGATGCGGTCTTCGTCGGGAGCAAGGGCCTGATCCAGGGAAAGCCGGCCATCGCGGATAGTTACCGCAAGAGCTTTACCGATGGTGGCAACAGCCGAGGCCGGCTCCACTTCGATTTCCTGGGCCTGAAGCGCATCGGCGAACGGCGCATCCTGTTCGCGCGCTGGACGCTGTCCGGTGGCGCCAAGATGGAGAGCGGGATGACGACGCTGGTCTTCGAGCGTCGCGGCGATGGCTGGAAGATCCTGACCGACCATAGCAGCTGACGCGCGTTCCTCCCCAAGCGATCCGTGCCTGGGGAGGTGTCGGGGTCACCCCGCCGCTTTCGCCAATCCCTTCGACAGTTGCAGCGCACCGTGCAGCCGTGCCTTGGCGTCCGGCCAGGCGCGGTTGAGCACCAGCTTGCCGTCGGGCCGCAGCTTGGCGAGCTCGCCCAGCCGTTCGACATAGGCGAACAGCCCGTCGACATTGGGCGGGCGATTGTCGTGGAACGCGACCAGCACGCCGCGCGGGCCGACATCCATCTTGGCGATGCACGCCTTCTTCGCGTTCAGCTTGATCTTGATGACCTGGATGAGGTTGTCGGTCGCCTCGGGCAGCGGGCCGAAACGGTCGATCATCTCTGCGGCGAATTCCTCCACCTCCTGATGCTTTTCCAGGTCGTTGAGGCGACGATACAGCCCCATGCGCAGGTCGAGATCGGGGACGTAATCGTCCGGGATCAGGATGGGCGCGTCGACGGTGATCTGGGGCGAGAAGTCGCGCTTCTTCTCGAACGCGCCACCCGCCTTGGCCTCCAGGATCGCCTCTTCCAGCATCGACTGGTAGAGTTCGTAGCCGACTTCCTTGATATGCCCCGACTGTTCGTCGCCGAGCAGATTGCCCGCCCCGCGAATGTCGAGATCATGGCTGGCCAGCTGGAACCCCGCGCCCAGTGAGTCGAGATCGGACAGCACCTTCAATCGCTTCTCCGCCGCCTCGGTCATCATCCGCTCCGGCGGCGTCACCATATAGGCATAGGCGCGCGTCTTCGACCGACCGACCCGCCCGCGCAGCTGGTAAAGCTGGGCCAGGCCGAAGCGGTCGGCGCGGTTGACGATCATCGTGTTGGCGGATGGGATGTCGATGCCGCTCTCGATGATGGTGGTCGACACCAGCACCTCGAACTTGCGGTCGTAGAAGGCGGACATGCGCTCCTCGACCTCGGTGGCCGACATCTGGCCGTGCGCGACGACGTAGCGGACCTCGGGCACTTCCTTGCGCAGATACTCCTCGATGTCCGGCAGATCGGCGACGCGCGGGGTGACTAGGAAGCTTTGTCCGCCGCGATAATGTTCGCGCAGCAGCGCCTCGCGCAGCACCACCGGGTCCCAGGGCATGACATAGGTGCGCACCGCGAGGCGATCGACCGGCGGCGTCTGGATCACCGACAGCTCGCGCAGGCCCGACATCGCCATTTGCAACGTGCGCGGGATCGGCGTCGCGGTCAGCGTCAACATATGGACGTCGGCCTTCAGCGCCTTCAGCCGCTCCTTGTGCGTCACGCCGAATCGCTGTTCCTCGTCGACGATGACGAGGCCGAGGCGCTTGAACTCGACGCTCTTGGCCAGCAGCGCATGGGTGCCGACGACGATGTCGATATCGCCCGACGCCGCGCCGTCCTTGGTCCGCTTGGCCTCGGTGGCGGTGACGAGACGGGAAAGGCGGCCGATCTTGATCGGGAAGCCTTCGAACCGCGCCACGAAGTTGTTGTAGTGCTGGCGCGCGAGCAGCGTGGTGGGGCAGACGACCGCCACCTGCATCCCCGCCATCGCCGCGACGAAGGCGGCGCGCAAAGCGACCTCGGTCTTGCCGAAGCCGACATCGCCGACGATCAGTCGGTCCATCGGCTTGCCAGCGGTCAGGTCGCCCAGCACATCGTCGATCGCCCGGTCCTGATCATCGGTTTCCTCGTACGGGAAGCGGTCGACGAACGCCGGATAGCCCGCGCTGTCGGGCTCGGCCACCTCGCCGGGGCGCAGGGCGCGTTCGGCGGCGGTGGCGATCAGCTCACCCGCGATCTCGCGGATGCGCTCCTTCATCTTCGCCTTGCGGCGCTGCCACGCCTCGCCGCCGAGACGGTCGAGCGTCGCGCCGTCCTCGCCCGAGCCGTAGCGGGTCAGGACTTCCAGGTTCTCGACCGGAACGTAGAGCTTGTCGCCGCCCGCATAGGACAAAGCGACACAGTCATGCGGGCTCTTG
Organism: Sphingomonas sp. NPDC019816; assembly: GCF_050274375.1. NCBI lineage: Bacteria > Pseudomonadati > Pseudomonadota > Alphaproteobacteria > Sphingomonadales > Sphingomonadaceae > Sphingomonas > Sphingomonas sp. NPDC019816. Next base: position 15,051 of record NZ_JBNNOB010000069.1, on the reverse strand, counting down.
CCGACCGGGATCGAGGTCAGCCCCTCATAGCGGCCGATGCCGTGGTCCGAGTGCACGACCAGATCGCCGGGCGAGAGTGTCGCGAGTTCGGCGAGGAACGCGTCGGCCGATTTGCGCCGCTTCTGCCGCCGGATCAGCCGGTCGCCCAGCATGTCCTGCTCGGTCAGCACCGCGATGCCCGGCGCAGTGAAGCCATGGTCGAGCGGCAGCACGACCAGCGCGACGCCGAAGCTCTTCGACGTATCGGCGATGCCCAGCGCTTCCTGCCAGGTCTCGGCGGCCTTGGCACCCTTCAGCCCGTGATCCTTCAGCAGGCTGCCGAGCCGCTCGCGCGCGCCGACAGAATAGCTGGCGAGAACGGGCTTGCGGCCTTCCTTGCGCAGGGCCTCGACGTGATCGACCACCGCCTCATAGATATTGGCGTGCGCGGCGCGTTCGGGCGCGAAGTCGCGCGCGCCGTCGACCTCGAAATCGAGGACGGTCGCGCTTTCGGGCTCGTGAAACGGCGATGCGAGATGCGCGGTCGCGGTCTCCAGCCCTTCGTCCCATTCCTTGTGCGCAAGGTAGAGCGCCTTGGCGGGCAGGGGGCGGAAACTGCCCGGTTGTGCGGCCTCGGCACGCTTGCGGTTCTCGTAATAGTCGGCTACCGCCTCGAACCGCCCGCTGGCCGCCGCCGCCACGCCATTGTCGCGCACCACGACCGCGCCGTCGCCGAGATGGTCGAACAGGCTCGACAGCTTATCCTCAAACAGCGGCAGCCAATGCTCCATGCCCGCCATGCGCCGCCCCTCCGACACCGCCTGATACAGCGGGTCGCCGGTCGCCGTCGCGCCGAAGGTTTCGCGGTAGCGGGTGCGGAAGCGCTTGATCGATTCCTCGTCGAGCAGCGCCTCGGACGCGGGGAGCAGGGTGAAGCCGTCAATCCGCCCCGTCGTCCGCTGGTCGGCGGGGTCGAAGGTGCGGACGCTCTCGATCTCGTCGCCGAAGAAGTCGAGCCGCAGCGCCTGTTCCTCGCCGCTGGGGAACAGATCGACCAACCCGCCGCGCACCGCGAACTCGCCCTGGTCGTGCACCGTCTCGGTACGGACATATCCGTTGGCCTGGAGCAGCGCGGACAGCTTCTCCAGCCCGATCCGCTCGCCCGGTGCCAGCCGCGCGACCAGTTGCCGGATGCGGAACGGGGTCAGTACGCGCTGAGTGGCGGCGTTGGCGGTGGTCAGGACCAGCTGCGCCGTCTTCGGCTTGGCCTGTAGCCGGTGCAGCCCTGCGATCCGCTCGGCCATGACTCGTAAGGTCGGCGAGGCGCGGTCATAGGGCAGGCAGTCCCATGCCGGGATCTGCAATATCTCCAGCTCCGGCGCGAAATAGGTCGCGGTCGAGGCCAGCTCGCGCATCTGAGCTTCGTCGGCACAGATGAACACCGCGCGCGTCGTCGCGGCGCGGGCGAGATCGGCGAGCAGCACCGGCAGGAACCCCGCCGGAACGCCCGACAGGGTCAGCGGGCTCTTGGCGGACAGGATCGTCTTGATATCGGGCATGGGGTTCCGGGATTGAGCCAGGCGACAAAACCTAACGCGCGGCGGAGAAAATGGCCCCTCATGCCGTCATCCCGGCGAAGACCGGGTTCTCTGGCGGCAAGGGTGTAAGGTACGCCAAAGGCCCCAGCCTGCGCTGGGGCGACGGCTATGGGGTCAGCGCGCGATCGGCACGAAATTAAGCGCGCGCATCCGCTGCATCACCGGGCCGTCCCACTCAGGCGGACAAGGCTGTGTCCCGATCGCCCAGGCCATGATGTCGACATCCTGTTCCTCCAGCAGCGCCTCGAACCAGTCGAGTTCGTCCGCCGACAGCGTCTCGTGATGCGCATCGAAAAAGCCGCCGATCATCAGATCGGCTTCCTTGGTGCCGCGATGCCAGGCGCGGAAGCGGAGGCGCTTGATACGGGTTTCGTGGTCCATGGGGTTCCGATCCAACGAGAATAAGGCCCGAGACGCTCTGGCGGCGTGCGGGGGCTTGAGGCTATACGCACCCATCTAGTCATGCGTCCCGATATCCTCAATCCGCTGTTCGCCGAGGTCACGTCGCTGAAAGGCGTCGGGCCCGGTCTCGCCAAGCCTTTGGAGCGGCTGCGCATCGCGCGCGTGGTCGATGTCGCCTTTCATCTGCCGACCGGCCATATCGACCGTTTCCCGCGCGACGAGCTGATGGTGGCGGATGCGGGGCGGGTGATTTCGATACCGCTCACGGTGAAGGAACACCGCGTCTCCTCGTCCCCACGCGGGCCGACGCGGGTGCGCGCCGAGGATGCGGCGGGTAATAGCGTGGCGCTGGTCTATTTCGGCGGTAACTCGGGCTGGGTGAAGAAGCTGCTACCGATCGGCGAGACCAAGGTCGTCTCAGGCCGCCTCGACCTGTACGGTCAGGATCTGCAGATCGTCCATCCCGATCTGGGCGACAGCGCGGAGGGGTTTCGCGAGCGCGAGGCGATCTATCCGCTGTCGGAGGGGATCACCTCGCGGCGGCTGGGCGCGCTGGCGACGCAGGCGGTCGAGCGTTCGCCCGAACTGCCCGAATGGATCGAGCCGGGGCTGAAGGCGCAGCGCGGCTGGCCTGACTGGCGGGAAGCGCTTGCCCGTGTCCATGCCGACCCGGCGGATGCCAAGGCGCGCGAGCGGCTGGGTTATGACGAGGTATTCGCCAACCAACTGGCGATGACCTTGGTCCGCGCGGATACCCGCAAGCGGCGGGGGCGGGCGCTCAACGGCGACGGGCGCCTGCGCGACATGCTCAAGCTGCCCTATACGCTGACCGGCGCGCAGAGCCGGACGGTGCGCGAGATCGAGGGCGATCTGGCGCAGGACGCGCCGATGCTGCGACTGCTCCAGGGTGACGTGGGCGCGGGCAAGACCTTGGTCGCGGCGATGGCGATGCTGATCGCGGTCGAGGCGGGGGCGCAGGCGGCGATGTTGGCCCCGACCGAAATCCTTGCGCGCCAGCATTATGAGACGCTGCGCAAGACGCTGGCCGGCTTGCCGCTGGAGATCGCGGTGCTGACCGGCCGCGACAAGGGCAAGGCGCGGGAGGCGACGCTGATGGCGCTGGCGGCGGGCGAGATCGACATTCTGGTCGGGACCCACGCCATCTTCCAGGAAACCGTGACGTACCGTGACCTGGCGCTGGTGGTGGTGGACGAACAGCACCGGTTTGGTGTGGCACAGCGGATGATGCTGTCGGCCAAGGGCAAGGCCCCGCCGCACCTCCTCGCCATGACCGCGACGCCGATCCCGCGCACGCTGACGCTGGCCAATTACGGCGAGATGGATGTCAGCCGGCTGGACGAAATGCCGCCGGGCCGCCAGCCGATCGAGACGCGGGTGGTGTCCGAAGATCGGCTGGACGAAGTGGTCAATGCGCTCGGTCGGCATCTGTCGGATGGGGGGCAGGCTTACTGGGTGTGTCCGCTGGTCGAGGAGAGCGAAAAGTCCGACCTTGCCGCCGCCGAGATGCGCGCCGAGACGCTGCGCGCTCGATTCGGAGCGCGGGTCGGGCTGGTGCATGGCAAGATGAAGCCCGCCGAAAAGGACGCCGTCATGGAGGCGTTCGCGGGCGGGCGGCTGGGCGTGCTGGTCGCGACGACGGTGATCGAGGTAGGTGTGGACGTGCCCAACGCGACGCTGATCGTGATCGAACATGCCGACCGCTTCGGTCTGGCGCAGCTCCACCAGTTGCGCGGCCGCGTCGGGCGGGGCGGGGGGCTGTCGCGGTGCCTGTTGCTGCGCGGTTCGCATTTGTCGGAGACGTCGCGCGCGCGCCTCGCCCTGATGCGCGAGACCAATGACGGCTTCCGCATCGCCGAGGAGGATTTGCGTCTGCGCGGGGCAGGCGAACTGCTAGGCACGCGGCAATCGGGGGAGATGGCGTTTCGGCTCGCTACCCCTGAGAATATGGCCGACCTGATGCAATGTGCGCAGGACGACGCGCGGCTGCTGATCGACCGCGATGGTGGGCTGGAGGCCCCGCGCGGACAGGCGGCGCGCACGGCGCTGTATCTGTTCGAACGCGACGCGGGCGTGGCGCTGCTGCGATCCGGCTGAACGAAGTAGCGCTCCCAGCGTTGGGTCCGCCGATATGGCAGCGATCCTTCCACTCATTCTCGTCCTGATCGCGGGCCTGGGCCTTGCGATCCAGCCGCCGACCAATGCCGCACTGGCCAAGGCGTCCGGGTCGGTGGTGCTGGCGGCGCTGACCTCGTTCCTGATCGGCACGGTGGTGCTGGCGATCGTCTGGGCGGCGATCGACCGGACCAGCCCGGCGGCGTTGAAAGGCGCGCCGGGCTGGGCGTGGCTGGGCGGTTTCTATGGCGCGGGGTTCGTCGCCGTGCTGGCCTATGCCGCGCCGCGCCTCGGCATTTCGGTGGCGCTGACGGCGGCGATCGCCAGCCAGCTGGTGGCGGCGCTGGTGGTCGATCAATTCGGGCTGTTCGGCGTCCGGGTCGAGCCGGTGACGGCGGGCAAGCTGGTCGGCGTGGCGCTCGCCATCCTCGGCGCGGTGATCGTCCGCCGGGGTTAACGCCGCCGGACCGTCACCCGCATCGTCACCTGGCGGTTGGCGGGGGCGACCTCCTCCTCCTCGGTCATGGCGAGCACGGGGTGTCCGTCCGCCGCCCAGTGGACGCGACGGACCCGCGTGTCCCGGCCGTTGCCGCCCACACCGTCGCCCCAGCTGTGATAGACATAGAGGAGGTTGCCGTCCTCGTCCGTGGTGAACGCGCCGTGGCCCGGCCCCTGTTCGTAACGCCGATAATCGGTGACGCCCGGCGGCATCGGCTGGCTATGCTGGAGCGGCGCGGACCATTTGTGCCAGCTGTCGATGTCGGTCAGGTCGGCGCCCTCGGGTGCCCAGGCCCCGCCGACGACGTAGGTCGGGCTGACCCCCGAGCTGGAATAGATCAGGTGGATGCGGCCGCCATGATGGATGGCGAAGGCGCCTTCGGACAGGTTCTCCTCGAAGGATCGGGTCGGCGCGATGATCGGCTTGGGTGCCGATAGCAGTCGCGTCGGGTGCGCCGGATTGACGCGCGCGCTCCAGGTGAGCGGATCGCCCATCGGTCCGCTGTCGGTCAGGTAACGCTGCGACCATGTATAAAAGGCCCGACCCCCGGACTCGTAATAGGACATGTCGAGGCTGATGTTGCGGGCAAAGCCCTCGCGGCCAAGCGGCGTGCCGTCCTGCTTCAGGATGGCGGCGGGGCGCGACCAATCGGCGGGATCGGCCGGATCGCCGCCGGGGCGAAGCTGCATGATATGCGAGGCGACCGTGTTCCAGGCGCCGCCGACATTCGACCCTTCGTCCCTGGGGTTGAAGCAGGGCGCGAACAGGATGGAGAGGCGGCCACCGATCTCGTGCAGTTCAGGTGCCCAGTAGCAGCCGGCGATGACCCGCCCCTCCACCGTTCGATCACGCCGGGTGAGACGGTTGAGAAGGTCGACCTCGCGCGCGCGTCCGCCCTGATCGTCGGCCAGCGCGGCGATGCTGTCGGCGACACGGATGGGCAGATGCGGCGAGCCGACATTGTCGTTGCCGGTATCGTCGGTGGCGATGAACAGATAGCGGGTGCGGCCGCCCTGCACATAGCGGTGGATGACCGGATCGGCGCGGTTATAGGCAAAGATCGCCGGATAGCGCCGCTGACGGATCGTGCCGCGAATGACATAGGTGCCGGGCTTGGCCGCCCGCGCCAGGTCGGCGGCGTTCCAATCGACCGCACGATCGGCGGTCGAACCATCCGAATAGGTCAGGGTCGCCCGAACGGACGACAAATCCGTACCCGCCGTCACCCATCGCGCGGCGACCTCGCTGCGGACGTTGACGATCCGGCCGTAACGTGCGGCAAGCGCGGCGGCGGTCCGCGCATCGATCGGCAGGGTGGCGGCGGCGGCGATCGGTGCGCCCGTCTGCGGCACGCCGACATTCCCATCGCTGGCGATCCGCGATCTGCGGCCGCCATGTTCGGGGTAGAAAGGGGTGGCGGTCCGTTCCGTTCGGGCGAGGTCCTTGACGCTGGTCCAGCGCGCCCCGCCATGGCGATCCCGCCAAGCGATCAGATAGCGACGTGCCGAGGAGTCCCATAGCGCGCGCGGGCTGTCGACCCCATCGCTCGTCCGCAGATCTATCAGGCCGAGTTCGACAAAATCCGCAGGGCTCGCCGGGTCGCTTTTGAAGACGACGGCGCTGGACGCCTGCGAGGCATCGGCGGTGCCATCCGGCAGGACGCGCGTGGCGATGACGCCCAGGCTGCCATCGGCGAAATGGAACAATGACGGCTGGGACAACCCACGATGCGCGACGCGGTCGACACCGACATAGTCACCGATCGGAAAGACGATGCCGTAATCGCCGTTGAGCGGAACCGGGCTTTTCGGTTCGCGGCCCATCGCCAGATGCAGCGCGCGCGCGATGATCGGCTGGTTGGCATCGTGCGCGTTCGTCGGGGTGCGCGTATAGGCCCGCAGGCGATAGGCATCGCGGCCGAGCAACGTGACGGTGAAGGTCTTCGTGACCGATGCGCCGCCGGGGGCGATCCGCCGCCCCGTCAGCCGAACGACCACGGGTGCCGGGCCCCGGCTGACCAGCCGGTCGCCAACGAGAACCTCGCGGTCGGCCGACCAGCGGATCGGCGGGCCTGGGGGCATGGGAAGTGCGGTTCCAGAGGCGATGACGGGGGGGACGATCCAATCGTCGGATGCGGGGGCGGCCACCCGGTCGGCGGCGGGTAACGGCGATGCCGTCACGGGTATCGCCGTCGCCAGGCACAATAGCGAACGCAGGACGGCCCCGCTCATCGCGCGGGGCCGACACGGACCTGCGCTATCGCCGGGGTCGCCGCGCTATTCGCCAGCTGGCCCCTGATCGTCACGCTGTCCCCGGCACGCTTCAGCCGCGATCGATCGGGTGCCTGCCAGGTGACACCCACGGGGGCGACATGACCATCGGCGAAGGTCGCCTCCACCGTCGCGGGCAGCGCGATCGCCGCGCGCGCGTCGGGCAGCGTGACCGAAACCGGCGCGATGGCGGTCACCAGCAAGGCGCGATTCCAGCGCGCCGCCAGCGCATCCCGCTCGCGCGCGGTGATCGACAGCACCGACCCGTGGCGCGGAGAGGCGGGCAGGTGGAAATCCTTGGGATAGGTCCAGCGGATCGGCGGGGTCAGCGAGTTGGTCGCCAGCGGGATGTAACCCTTGCCACCATAATCATCGACCCACAGGAAATAGCGAAAGCCGCTGGTGTCGCCGGGATTGGCGGCGAAGACGCTGGGGCCTTCCACCTCGGGCGTGCCGGCACGCCGGCCGATGCAGCGGTCGATGGTCTCCCACGCCCCCGACGCGGTCGTCGCGCGCAACGAACGGGAACGTTGGCCCATGATGTCGGACGACGGGCATCCCGACGCCTCCGACACCTTGGTGAAGCGATAATAGTAATCGCCGTCCTTCAGGACGGTGGAATCGATCATGCCCTTGTCCTTGACCAGGAAGGGCAGGTCGGCGGCCTTGAACCAGGGGCGGGGCGTGGTGAAGTGACGGAAATCGCGCGTCGTCGATGTCAGGATCTGCGCGCCATTGCCGTCGTTGCGCTTGTGCGCGGGATCGTCGAACAGGGTGGAGGTCCAATAGACGACATAGGCGTCGATGGTCGGATCATAATGCGCCTCGGGGGCCCAGGTCATGCCGGCGGCGGGGGTATTGACCTTGACGTGCCGCTGCTGCCCCCAATGGATGAGATCGGTCGATTCCCAGACCTCCAGATACTGGCTGCCATTCTCGGTCGCCTTGTCCCATCCCGTCCGCGCTGCCGACAGGTCCGTCGCGAGAAGGTAGAAGCGATCACCCTCCGCCGAACGCAGGATGAAGGGGTCGCGCAGGCCACGTGTGCCCATCGTCGATTCCAGGATCGGCTGCGCGTCGTTCAGCGCCTTCCACTGCAACGCGTTGTTCCCGTCGGAAGTGGCGAAGCGGATCTTCTCACCCTCGATCGTGTTGGCGGTGAAATAGACGAAGAGATAAGCGGTCATGGGATCTCGCATCGGCCTGGCGGGAACACGCAGGTCGAAGGGCACGATCACTGGTTTGACGCCCGGCGCGGTGATCCGCGCGGTCAAGCGGACCCGATGATCGCGCGCGTCGCGCCGGACCGCGCCCTTGCGGATCACATCGTCCCCGCCACCGCGATCGGTGTCCGAGAGGATCGATGGATCGGACGACTGCCAGCGTATCGAAACGTCCCGGGCACCGGGCATGGCGGCGAAGGCGGTCAGGTCGGCGGCGGTGTCCGGCAAGGTCACGCTGCCCAGCAGAGGCGTGGCGAGCGCCGGATCGCGTCGCAAGGCATCGGCGACGCTTCGCGGAAGGCTCGTGGAAGATGTCTGAGCAATGGTCGGCGTGTATGTTGCCAGCATGGGGGCCGCCAGCGCAAGCGCCGCCGCCCATCGCCGCATGCTGCCGCCACGCCGCCCGGCGTGCCTGCTCTCTTGTCGCGCGTGCATATCCTCTCCCCGCCCGTTTTGATGGCGGGAAGTCTCGGCTATTTAGTCATACAAGTAAAGCGCGTTCGGCAGTGGGAGCCGATCAGCTCGCGGCGCGATCGGTCTCGTCGGGTCCAGCGACCGCCATCGACAGGGTCCGGCGCAGCAGGGACGGCGAACATGGCTTGCCGCACACCGCCGCGCCCGGATAGCGTGATTGCAACGCCCGTTCGTCGGCATGGCCCGAATGGAAGATCAGCGGCACGCCCGCGTCGCGCAGCCGTTCGGCGGCGGGAAAGACCTCGCCGTCGCGCAGGCGGACGTCGAGGATCGCACAGGCCAGCTCCGGGTGATCGCCGTCGAGATGGTCGAGCACATCCTGCACGCTGACATAGGGGCCGTCGACCGTGTAGCCGCCGTCCTCGATGATCGTCTGGAGGTCCAGCGCGACGAAGAACTCGTCCTCGACCAGCAATATGTTCTTAGTCATGCGACAACACCGTATCCGGCAAAACGAGGCGAAGGAGGTAACGTCCGTCGGAACTATCCCGCTCCAACCTGGCACCCAGCTGACGCGACGAGGTCTGGACCAGCAGGGTTCCGAACCCCTTGGACGGTTCGGCGTCGGGCGGCGCGCCGCCGGTCTCGCACCATTCCAGGTGGATATGCTCGTCGCGGGTGGCCCAACGGATCGCCAAAGTCCCCCGATCCGTCGCCAAGGCGCCGTATTTCACCGCGTTGGTCGCCCATTCGTGCAGGATCAAAGCCAGCGGCGACAGACATCGGCGGTCGATCAGCAGGCGCGGGCCATCGATGGCGATGGTCGACTGGCCCCGGTACGGCGCGATCGTCGCCTCGACCAGCGCTTTCAGGCCGATCGACTGCTGCTCGCCGGCGGGGGATGCCAGCGAGTGGGCGCGGCCCAGCGTGGCGATGCGTTCGCGCACATCCTCGGCCATCTCGCGGACATCGTCATGCGATCGGGATGCGGCCGACACGATACCGGCGATGATCGCGAACAGATTCTTCACCCGCTGGTTCATCTCGCGCAGCATCAGCTCGCGCGTCTCGGCGATCGCATATTCGGCGGTGACGTCGATCGACACGCCGACCATGCGCGGCGGCGTGTCCGCGATGACGCGGCCGAAACCCTTGATCCAGCGTTCGCGGCCGTCGGCATCGACCCGGAAGGTCGTCTCGAAATCGCCGGATGTCGCCATCGCTTCGGCCAGGGCGCGTTCGACGGCGGGGCGATCCTCATCGGCGATGCGGTCGAACAACAGCCGTGAATGGGCGTCGGCTTCGCCGGTCACGCCGAACAATTCGCGACAGATGTCGTCGAGGATCGATTCGCCCGTATCCGCGCGATACTCCCACACGCCGATCCCGCCCGCCTTGATGGCGAGGTCCAGCCGCTCCCGCTCGGCGGCGAGTGCGCGTTCCATGCTGAGCGCATCGGTGATGTCGGTCAGGACCAGGGTCGCGCCGTCGATGCCGTCGCCCTGGGTGCGATAGGGCAGGATGCGCAGCGACAAGGTCCGCTCGCCGTCGCGGGTCATCACCCGCTGCTGCTGCTGCGCACCGCCCGCCGCGACCCGAGCCGCCCCGTCGAGGTAATCGGTGGTCGCCAGCCGCGTCGACACATCGGCGAGCAGCCGCCCCCGGTCGCTCGGCTGAAGCGGGAAGATCGACCGTGCCGCCTCGGTGTAGCTGCGCACGCGCAGTTCGCTGTCGAGCACGACCACCGCCAGATCGGTCGATTCGAAGAAATTGCGCAGATCGGCATTGGCGACGGTCAGCTGATCGACCTTGGTCTTCAGCTCGTCATTGACGGTCGACAGCTCCTCGTTGGTCGATTGAAGCTCCTCGTTCATCGACATCATTTCTTCGTTGGAGCTTTTCAGCTCCTCGTTCGCGGTCTCCAACTCCTCGACCGCCGACCGTAGGCGGTGGCGCGTCAGCCGCAGTTCGTCCTCAAGCGCCTCGATATGGTCGTCGCCGGGCTCCAGGTCGGCCAGATCGCTCTGTTCGACCGGGCTGAACGGCGCGGAATCGCGGAACAGGAACAGCAGCGAGCCGTCGTTCAGCGGGTCGCAGATGACCTCGACCTTCTGCACGCCATATTCGGTCGTCACCGCGACGTCGCGCGCGGCGATCCGCTTGCGCGCGTCGCGCGCCTGGCGAAGCATCGGGCCCATGACCTCGCGCAGTCCGCTGCGGGCCAGCGTCATCGCGCTGGACCCGCCCGCGCGGGTGACGGGGAAGTTGAAATAACGGCTGAGCTTGCCGAACGCCGCCAGGATGCCGCCATCCTGATCGACGATCATGCTGGGCGGAGCATAGCGGTCGACGATGCGGCGGATCGCGATCGTTTCGTCACTCAGGGACTGCCCCCCCTCGCGCTCGCTGCGTTCGTCGCGGCGGCGGGGTCCACGATGCGCCGCGCCCGGCAGGTCGATGGGGTAGGAGGGAGACGCCGCCGACCGCTCGAACAGGCGGGCATGGCCATCGATGGCGGGGAACAGATGGTCGAAGCGCCCGACGCTTTCGGATGGCCCCAGGAAGAGATAGCCGCCAGGTCGCAGCGCATAATGGAGCAGCGGCAGCACCGATTGCTGCAGGCGATCGTCGAAATAGATCAGCAGGTTGCGGCACGATACCAGGTCGATCCGCGAAAAGGGCGGGTCCTTGACCAGGCTGTGGTTCGAAAAGCGGATCATGTCCCGGATCTGCCCGGTGATCGTGAACCGTTCGGCATGCGGCATCGTGTAGCGTTCACGAAAGGCCGGCGGGATATCGCCCAGCGCGGCGGCGGGGTAGCTGCCCTCGCGCGCGATCTGAAGCATCTGTTCGTCGATATCGGTCGCGAATATCTGCACCGCCAGCGGCTGTCCCGCCTCGCGCAGCGCCTCGGCGAACAGCATCGCAATGCTATAGGCTTCCTCGCCGCTGGAGCAGCCCGGCACCCAGATGCGGATATCCTCGTCCGGGTCGCGGGCACGGATCAGCGGCAGGATCGCCTTGGTCTTCAGCGTTTCGAACAGGTCCGAGTCGCGGAAGAAACGCGTGACGTTGATCAGCAGGTCGCGGAACAGCGCCTCGCACTCGTCCGAGTCGCTCTTGATTCGCGCCAGATAGGCCGCGCCGGTGGGGATGCCCAGCACATGCATCCGCCGCTCGACCCGGCGGACCAGGGTGGTCCGCTTGTAGCCCGAGAAGTCATGCCCCACCGCGTTGCGCAGCACGCGGCACAGATCGTCGATATGATCGGCGACGACCTCGGCCTCGTGATGCCTGGGCTCGCCATTGCGGCGCGCGAAAAAGGCCTGGAGGCAATGGACGATCTCGCCCGCCGGCTTGACGAAATCGACAAGGCCCGTGCCCACCGCCGACAATGGCATGCCGTCATATCGCGCGCTTTCCGGGCGCTGGACGACGCCGACGCCGCCATTCTCCTTGATCGCGCGAAGGCCGGTGGTGCCATCCGCACCGGTGCCCGACAGGATGACGCACGCGGCGTTGGCTTGCTGGTCCCCCGCCAGCGACAAGAAAAAGTCGTCGATCGGTCGGCGCAGCCCACGCGGCTGGGCGAAATCGGTGAGTTCCAGCACGCCGCCGCGAATGGCCAGGCCGCGCCCGGGGGGGATGATATAGACCCGGTCGGCCTCGATCCGTTCCGACCCCTCACACTGGCGCACTTCCAGATTGGTGTGCCGGTCGAGCAGTTGTGCCAGCATGCTTTCGTGATTGGGGTCGAGATGCTGGACGACCACGAAGGCGAGGCCCGTGGGGGCCTGCGCCGGGGTCAACATCTCGCGGAGCGCCTCCAGCCCGCCCGCCGATGCGCCGATCCCGACGACCGGCACCGACGGGGTGGTCCGATCCCTGTCGGTCATACTGTCACGCTCCTGGGGGAAAAGCCGTCAGGCGGTGGTGCCGCCCTCATGGAAACGGCGCCTGGTCCAGGTCGGACAGGGTCAGCTTGGCTTGGGCGATGGTGGAGGCGGTGTTCGCGATCGCGGTGAGCGACCCCTCCAGGACTATGCCGCTTTCGGCCAGGATCGGGGTCAGCCGCCCCAGCGTCCGCCCTAGTTCGGTATCATAGGCCGACAGCCGCTCGGGATGCGACCGGCTGACATCGAATTGCGAGGCGAAGATATAGGGCATGCCGCCGCCCAGCAGGCGCAGCTTGGACATGTAGAGCAGGTTGACGAAGGGCGATCCGTCCTTGCGGAAATTGATCAGCATGGTGCGTACGTTCAATTGGCGATCATTGGCCAGAAACTCCCTGATCCGCTCGCGCGCCTCGCCATTCTCGGCGTCACGCTGAAGCAGGCGGCAATTCTGGCCGACGACCTCCTCAGTCGTATAGCCGGTCAGTTCGCGAAAACCGTGATTGACGAAGATCAGCGGATTGTCATCGCCGGCGCTGGCCAGAGCCAGCGCGATCGGCGATTTGTCGAGATACGCGGCCAGATGGCTCGGAATGGCAAGATCGTGCACTAGAACAGGCTCCTTGGTGCGCATTCGCATGGCTCCCCCCAAGCCGCAAGGGCACAGCACCCTGTTTGGTCCTGAAATCATCACCTATATCAACTCTCGGCGCGGTCGTGACGTTCCCGTGCCGATCCGGTCATTCGCGGGCTGGTGTGGATGGCGCAGCGGCGGGAATGGCGCTGCCCAGCCAGCTGTCGCGAAAGCGGCGCTGGGCCTTGGTCAGAGGCTGGCCCAACGTCTCGTTCGCCACGATCTCCATCGTCGGGTCGACGGCGAGGGTCAGCGTCGCCTGCCGCTCGCCGGCGCGCCCGCGATAGGTGATCGGCACGCGGTCGCCCGGGGTGTGGCGCGCCAGAATGGCGGCCCATTCGTCCGACGTCGACACGGGCCGGCCGTCCAGGGCGACAATGACGTCACCCTTGTCCAAGCCCGCGTCATGTAGCGGCGTACCGGGCCGGGTCGGCATGGCGAGGGTCAGGCCGCCATCCTGTACGACGGGCGACATGCCGGCCCAGGTCGCCCTGGGATGCGCGGCGCGCAAGGTGAACCCCGCCTGGGCCAGGAGCGGCGCGAAGTCCGGCAGGCCGCTCGCCGTGACGCTGCGCGCGAAAAAGCCATCGGCGAACGCCGTGTCGCCGGTCAGCGTGGCCAGGCTCTGCCGCAGATCGTCGGGGCGATAGGGGCGCTCCGGCCGTCCGTAATCCCGCCACAGCTGGCGCATATAGGCATCGAGCGTCAGGGCCGGGAAACGCTGTCGCAGTTCCAGGTCGAGCGCCAGCGCGATGATCGCGCCGTACGGGTAATAGGATACATAGATGTTGGGATTGGTCGGATCGATCGACTGCGCCGCGTCGACGAACGGCGCACGCAGGCTCATCTCCTGCGGCGAGCCGTATCGCCGCGCGGGCGTGTTGAGCAGGTTGTTCAGCGTCGCCGACAATTGCCCGATATAGGCGTCGAGCGGCATCTCACCGGCGCGCAGCACGGATAGCGGCCCGTAATATTGCGTGAACCCTTCGGCCAGCCAGAGGGACGGCGTCGCGTTGGCGCGGGTGAAATCGAACGGCTCCAGCTCGGCCGGGCGGATACGCTCGACGTTCCAGGCGTGGAAGAATTCATGGGCCAGCGTCTGGATCTGGTCGAACTTCGCGTCGGCGAGCGACCTCGGCGTGCTGATGACCGTCGAGTTGCGATGCTCCATCCCGTCGCCGCTGATCTGGGGAATATAGTCGGCCAGGAAGGTGTAGGTGCCATAGTCGAAGGGTGGTGGCGCGCCGAAGACCGCGATCTCCTGCGCGACGACCTTCTGCGCCATCGCGGCGAAGCGGTCGAGATCGGCGGGCGTGCCCGTATGATGCGCCGCCAGGCGGATGGTATAGGGCTTGGCGCCGTCCATCACCGTCCAGCTGCGTATGTCGTGCGCGGACAGCTCGACCGGGCTGTCCATGAAATATTGCAGGTCGCGCGCGGTATAGACCGCCGGATCGGCGGTCGGCACCAGCTGGGTCGCGACCCGCCACCCGGCGGCGGGGTGGAAGCGGACGCGGATCGGCCGGGCATCCTGTCCGACCGCCCAGAGGAAGGTCGCGGGCGTGTTCAGATGCGCATGGGTGGTGTCGATCTGCGCATAGGTGCCGTCGCCGCGATCGCCGAACAGCGTGTAGCGGACCGTCACCGTGCCGTCATGCCCGGCGACGCCCCAGCCATAGGGATCGTCGCGCGTGACGGTCAGCGGACGTCCCGCGCCATCGGTCGCCGACACCGAATAGACGTTCTTGGCGAACTCGTGGAGTGCATAGCGCCCTGGGGAGGACCGGGCCATCTGGAACCGCACCGGCCCGGGCGGCAACGCGCGATAGGTGACGCTGACCTGCGCTTCGTGGTGCTCCGCGCGGGGAAAGGCGATGTCATATTCCACCGCCGGGGACGCGGCGGTACGGGAAGACGTGCCTGTCTGGCACCAGGCCGCCGCGGGGCTGGGGGGGGGGGGGGGGGAGGAGGGGGGGGGGGGTGGTGGGTGGGGTTCTGTCTCTCTT
>NZ_JBNNOB010000068.1:0-18346 GCF_050274375.1 Sphingomonas sp. NPDC019816 | reverse complement strand
GGAACCGGCGCAGCAACGCGCGGTCCTTTTCGAAGTGATTGCGGAACTCCTTATAGGTGGTCGAGCCGATGCAGCGGATCGTGCCGCCCGACAAAGCGGGCTTGAGCAGGTTCGACGCATCCATCGCGCCGCCGCTGGTTGCGCCGGCACCGATCACGGTGTGGATCTCGTCGATGAAGAGCACCGCGTGGGGCAGCTTCTCCAGCTCGTTGACGACCGCCTTCAGCCGCTCCTCGAAGTCGCCGCGATAGCGGGTGCCGGCGAGCAGCGCGCCCATGTCGAGCGAGTAGATGACCGCCTGCTTCAGGACTTCGGGCACGTCGCCCTCGACGATCTTGCGCGCCAACCCTTCGGCGATGGCGGTCTTGCCGACGCCGGGATCACCAACATAGAGCGGGTTGTTCTTCGACCGGCGGCACAGGATCTGGACGGTGCGGTCCACTTCCGGCCCGCGTCCGATCAGCGGATCGACCTTGCCGAGCTTGGCCTTTTCGTTGAGGTCGACGGTGAACTGCTTGAGCGCGCTCTCGGCCTTGCCCTTTTCGGCGGGCTTGGCGGGCTTTTCCTCCTCGACGCCCTTGGGCGGGGTCGATTCGCTGGTCGCGCCCCCCTTGCCCACGCCGTGGCTGATGAAGCTGACGGCATCCAGGCGGCTCATGTCCTGCTGCTGCAGGAAATAGACGGCGTAGGATTCGCGTTCGGAGAACAGCGCGACCAGCACGTTCGCGCCGGTCACTTCGTCGCGGCCCGAGGACTGGACGTGCAGGATCGCACGCTGGACCACGCGCTGGAACCCGCTGGTGGGGGAGGGGTCGGTCGCCGCCTCGACCTTCAGCGCGTCGAGTTCGGTGTCGAGATACTGGGCGACCGTCGCCTTCAGCTCGCCCAGGTCGACATGGCACGCTTCCATCACCTTGGAGGCGTGTTCGTCATCGATCAGCGCGAGGAGGAGGTGCTCCAGCGTGGCATATTCGTGGCGCCGCAACGTCGCGGCTTCCAGCGCCTTGTGAAGCGTGGTCTCAAGCGCGGGGGCGAAAGATGGCATCTACGATACTCCTGGCGAAGCGCCTGGAATGGACGCTTCGTTTCGACCAATGTCGGGATGGTGGGCCCCGTCATCAAGCGGGTGTAACGCACGGCCGCTGAACAAAGCGTATCGCGCGAACGAAAAGTGTCGGGCCATTGCGGCGAGGGGGTTCGCGATCTGGCCCGGCCCGGTCACCGCTTGAACAGCGCGTCGGCACTGGCGCGGTGAAGCGTGGCCCGTTCCATATGGCGACGGGTGCGCCCGATCTCCTGTTCCAGCACCGCGATCCGCGTCTCCAGCTCGCCGAGCGAGAGCGGTTCGAGATCGGCCTGGACCAGCGCGGTCAGGCTGTCGGGAATGCGGAGCGGGGAGTCGTCCTGTTCCATAATGGGATGCAGCGTTGACCCGACCGCCGCCGATGTCAATAACAGGCGCGAGAAAGCCTGGACGAACGGGGGAGCAACGTAATGCAGGCGGATGGCGGAATGACGGGGCAGGTTCCCGAGACGATGATCGCGATCGACCCGGACGACGCCGGCGGTCCCGACGTGCTGGTCCCGACCACCCGCGCGGTTCCGCAGCCGGGCAAGGGCGAGGTGCTGATCCGCGTCGCGGCGGCGGGCGTCAACCGCCCCGACGTCATGCAGCGCCAGGGCCTGTATCCGCCGCCGCCCGGCGCACCCTCGATCCCCGGGCTGGAGATCGCCGGCGAGATCGTCGCGGTCGGCGAGGATGTCGGCGCGGAGATGCTGGGCCAGCCGGTCTGCGCGCTGATCTCGGGCGGCGGCTATGCCGAATATGCGCTGGCCGATGCCGAACATTGTCTGACGGTGCCGGCCGGCCTGTCGATGGTGCAGGCGGCCGCGCTGCCCGAGACGCTGTTCACCGTGTGGACCAATGTGTTCGAGCGCGCCTATGCCCGCGACGGCGAGACGCTGCTGGTCCATGGCGGCACCAGCGGGATCGGGACGATGGCGATCATGCTCGGCAAGCTGTTCGGCTTGCGGGTGATCGTGACCGCCGGATCGGACGAGAAATGCGCGGCGGCCGAAAAGCTCGGCGCGGCCAAGGCGATCAACTACCGGGCCCAGGATTTCGTTGAGGAGGTCAAGGCCTTCACCGAGGGCAGGGGCGTCGACATCGTCCTCGACATGGTGGGCGGCGACTATCTGCCCCGCAATCTGCAATGCCTGGCCGAGGAGGGGCGGCACGTCTCGATCGCGGTGCAGCGTGGGCCCAAGGCGGAGGTGCCGATCTGGGAGATCATGCGTCGGCGCCTGATCCTGACCGGCTCGACGCTGCGCGGGCGCGACCGCGCGTTCAAGGCGATGGTCGCCGACGAGATCGGGCGCATTGTCTGGCCGCATGTCGAGGAGGGGCGGTTGCGCCCGCTGATCGACAAGACCTTCCCGCTGGCCGAGGCCGGCAAGGCGCATGAACGGATGGAGGGCGGCGATCATCTGGGCAAGATCGTGCTGGTCGTCCGTGAGGCGCAAGCCGGCTGACTTAACATAGGCTTGAACAATCCTTTGCGGCTTGCGATGGACCGAAAGGCCGGATCGGCCGTTTTGCCGGGCTGATCCTATAAGGGACGTCCGGGGGGCATGATCGAATGAAGCAGCGTTATCGCCGGGTGATTCCGATCATGGTCGCGGCGATGATCGCGGGGCTGGGGATCACGGGGCTGGGGGCCATGCCGGCGGCGGCGCAATCGGCGCGCGACATCCTGACCCAGGCGTCCTTCTCCGACGGCGATGAGGCGAGCGCCCTGCGCCGGGTCACCGCCGCCTATGCCGCGGCGGGTGCGACGCTGGCGCGCAAGCCCGACGATCACGAGGCGCAGCTGATGCGCGCGACCGCGTTGGGATACCGTGCCAAGCTGACCGGCAACCGTGCCGATGCGATCAGCGCGCGGCACCAGTTCGAGGCGATGGTCGCGCAAGATCCCCGCGATGCCGAGACGCAGCTGGCGCTGGGTGCCTGGCATATCGGCGCGGTCAAGAAGCTGGGGACGATCGTCGGGCGCGCGGCGGTCGGCGCGCAGCGGGCGGTGGGGTTCGCCTTGCTCGATCGCGCGGTTGCGCTGGGTGGCGATCGCGCGTTGTTTCCGGCGCTCTCCGCGCTGTTGCGGCTGGAACTCGATCCGCGTGACCCGCGCGGACGGGCTCTGGCCGAGGCGGCGGCGAAGGCCGATGTCGTGACGCCGATCGACCGTATCCTGCAACGCGGCGCGGTCGCGATCCTGACGCCACTTCGCGCCGGCGACGTCCAGGCGACCCGCAAACTGGCGTCGCGGCTGCTGCCCTTCGGCCGATTCGACGACGATGATTGACCGGCGGCCTTTGGCGGGCTACCGAAATGGGCTGGCGGCCCTGCGGCCGGTTTCCAAGACTTTGTGGCACCGCACCTTGCTCTTGGGAGCGGGTCGCATTAGGTTTGCCGCCGCTACGGCCGCTCCGATGAGGGGCGGCCCTTTTATTTTCCGACTGGAGTGATCCCCGTGGCCCAGCCGCTCATGCCCCATGCGACCGCTTCCTGGCTGGTCGACAACACCTCGCTCTCCTTCGAGCAGATTGCGGATTTCTGCGGCCTTCATATCCTGGAAGTGCAGGCGATCGCCGACGACACGGCGGCGACCAAGCTGACCGGCCGCGATCCGGTCCGCGCGCACGAAGTGACGCAGAGCGAGATCGAGAAGGCGCAGGCCAATCCCGATTATCGCATGAAGATGACCAAGGGCCCCGAGCAGGTCCGCCGTACCAAGGGGCCGCGCTACACGCCGGTCAGCAAGCGGCAGGACAAGCCGGACGGCATCGCCTGGATCATCCGCAACCACCCGGAAATCTCGGACGGCGCGATCTCGAACCTGATCGGTACGACCCGCACGACGATCGCCGCGATCCGCGACCGCAGCCATTGGAACATCGCCAACATCACGCCAAAGGACCCGGTGACGCTGGGCCTGACCACCCAGCGCGAGCTGGACTCGGCGGTGGCCAAGGCGGCGAAGGCGACCGGTGGCAATGCCGAGGCGCAGCCGACCGACACCCGTCTGGAAGGCGACCGCGAAGCGCTGCTCGCCTCGCTGCGCGCCGAGCGCGAACAGCAGAGCCGCGATGCCGACACTGCCAGCCATGGCGGCGACATCATCGATCCGCACTCGCTGTTCCGCAGCTGATCGGCGGGGCTTCGGCCCGGCCGTCGCGATCAAGGGGGCGTCCACCGATCCGGTGGGCGCCCTTTTCGTTTGTCGGGAACGGCGTCTCCCGCGCTCCGTTGACGGGGGCGAAGGAGACTGCCCCATGTCCGAAGTGGAAAAACGCCCGTCCCAGCCTTTCGATCGTGACAAGGGCTATAGCGGCCAGGGCTATCATCGCGATGACGAAGTCGCGCTGGGTCGCGCCGAGCCGGCCGGCAGCGTGACGACCAGGCCATCGGTCGATAGAGGCGGCAATGCGGAAACCGGCCTGCCCGACGATAACGGCAAGCGCGCCTCGGTCGATCCGACGACGGGTGAAGTGCATGGCAGCGGTGCAGGGGCCGGCGGTGGCAATCGCGGCGATGAGATCGACGAGGTCGATCCCGCCACTCCGCCCGGTGTCGGGCCGCGGCCGGTGAATTGACCTCTATTCCTCCCCTTGCAGGGGAGGTGGCAGGCCGCAGGCCCGACGGAGGGGTGTCACCAGTAGCGAGGTTGGGCTGCGATCGTAACCGGCTACACCCCTCCACCAGCTTCGCTGGTCCCCCTCCCCTTGCAGGGGAATAAGAGCGCGCGAATACCAACCCCAACAGCGGCGTCGCTCAATCCGTCGATGTCATGAAAAGTGGCAGGAGTGCACGGACTCGAACCGTGGGCCCTCGGTTTTGGAGACCGATGCTCTACCAACTGAGCTACACTCCTGCGAGGCGGCCGCCACTAGCCCGACTGGCCGGGCGAGGCAAGGGCCAATATGCGATTTTCGCATGGTGGCTGAAAACGTTCGCCGGTAGGGGGCTCGGCTCCGACATTGACCATTCGCCGACTCCCGCGTATAGGCCGCCGCTGCACGAAGGCGATTTCTCGAGATTCGGGACTTATCCGTCGGGCAAGCTTGAACATTGCTGGATGCGAATAGGGCCGGGCGAAAGCCATGATGGCCCCTTTTTGTATTCCGAAGTGCTGTGATGGCTCCAGCAAAGTAACCTCATGGAAAGGTGAAGGCTTCAATGCCGACGATCAACCAGCTGGTCCGCAAGGGCCGCGAACTGCAGAAGGCCAAGTCCAAGGTCCCTGCAATGGAGCAGAACCCGCAGAAGCGCGGCGTTTGCACCCGTGTCTACACGACGACCCCGAAGAAGCCGAACTCGGCGCTTCGCAAGGTGGCCAAGGTCCGTCTGACCAACAGCCGCGAAGTCATTTCGTACATCCCGGGCGAAGGCCACAACCTGCAGGAGCACTCGGTCGTGCTCATCCGCGGCGGCCGTGTGCGCGACCTTCCCGGCGTGCGCTACCACGTGCTGCGCGGCGTTCTCGACACGCAGGGCGTGAAGGATCGCAAGCAGTCCCGCTCGAAGTACGGCGCGAAGCGTCCGAAGTAAGCCGGTCGGGCCTCGGCTGAGGCTCCTCGACCATCAAAGGCTGAAGTTTTGTAAGGAAATACGAGAATGGCTCGTCGTCGTCGTCCCGAAAAGCGGGAAATTCTGCCGGACCCCAAGTTCGGAGATGAGGTCCTGTCGAAGTTCATGAATTCGGTCATGCTGGACGGTAAGAAGTCCGTGGCCGAAGCCATCGTTTACGGTGCTCTGGAAACCGTCGAGACGCGCGCCAAGCGCGATCCGATCGGCGTGTTCCACGATGCGCTGAACAACATCAAGCCGGGCATCGAAGTCCGTTCGCGCCGCGTCGGCGGTGCGACCTACCAGGTTCCGGTCGAAGTCCGTCCGGAGCGTGCCCAGGCTCTGGCCATCCGTTGGCTGATCGGCGCATCGCGCGCCCGTTCGGAGAACACGATGGCCGCCCGTCTGTCGGGTGAGCTGATGGACGCTGCGAACAACCGCGGCAACGCGGTCAAGAAGCGCGAAGATACGCACCGCATGGCGGAAGCGAATCGCGCCTTCTCGCACTACCGCTGGTAAGGGCCTTGCGGCGGACCGGATTTATTTCCGGTCTGCCGCAACCTTTTCAGGGTGCGGTGCCGGCGGTCTTCCGCTGGTCACGCAAACAGCCTATATAAGGGGGAGCCGGGCCAACCGGCTCCCCCCTACGCTTGAGGAAGATCGATCATGGCCCGCAGCCATCCGCTCGAGAAGTATCGCAACATCGGCATCATGGCGCACATCGATGCCGGCAAGACGACCACGACCGAGCGCATTCTTTATTACACCGGCAAGTCCTACAAGATCGGCGAAGTGCACGAAGGCACCGCCACCATGGACTGGATGGAGCAGGAGCAGGAGCGCGGCATCACGATCACGTCGGCCGCGACGACCTGTTTCTGGAACGACAACCGCATCATCATCATCGACACCCCCGGGCACGTCGACTTCACCATCGAGGTGGAGCGTTCGCTCCGCGTGCTCGACGGCGCGGTCGCCTGCTTCGACGGCGTGGCGGGTGTTGAGCCGCAGTCGGAAACCGTGTGGCGTCAGGCCGACAAGTACGGCGTGCCGCGCATGTGCTTCGTCAATAAGCTCGACCGCACCGGCGCCGACTTCTATTTCTGCGTGAACTCGATCATCGAGCGTCTGGGCGCGCGTCCGGCGGTCCTGTATCTGCCGATCGGCATCGAGGGCGGCTTCAAGGGTCTCGTCGACCTGGTCGAGAACCGCGCGATCATCTGGCTCGAAGAGTCGCTGGGCGCCAAGTTCGAATATCAGGACATCCCGGCCGACATGGCCGAGAAGGCCGCGAAGTATCGCAGCGACCTGATCGAAATGGCCGTCGAGCAGGACGACGCCGCGATGGAATCGTACCTCGAGGGCAACGAGCCGTCGGTGGACGAGCTGAAGAAGCTGATCCGCAAGGGCACGCTGGAAATGGCGTTCGTCCCCGTGGTCTGCGGCTCGGCGTTCAAGAACAAGGGCGTGCAGCCCCTGCTCGACGCGGTCATCGACTATCTGCCGAGCCCGCTCGACGTTCCGGCGATCAAGGGCGTGAAGCTCGACGGCGAGACGCCGGACGAGCGTCCTTCGTCGGACACCGAGCCCTTCTCGGCGCTGGCGTTCAAGATCATGAACGACCCGTTCGTCGGTTCGCTGACCTTCGCCCGCATCTATTCGGGCAAGCTCGAGACCTCGTCGCAGGTCCTGAACTCGGTCAAGGACAAGAAGGAAAAGATCGGCCGCATGCTGCTCATGCATGCGAACAGCCGTGAAGACATCCAGGAAGCCTATGCCGGCGACATCGTCGCGCTGGCGGGCCTCAAGGATACCACCACGGGTGACACGCTCTGCGCGCAGAACGCCCCGATCATCCTCGAGCGCATGGAGTTCCCCGAGCCCGTGATCGAGCTGTCGGTGGAGCCGACGACCAAGGCCGACCAGGAGAAGATGGGCGTCGCGCTCAATCGTCTCGCACGCGAGGACCCCTCGTTCCGCGTGACCTCGGACGCCGAGTCGGGCCAGACCATCATCAAGGGCATGGGCGAGCTCCATCTCGAGATCCTGGTCGACCGCATGAAGCGCGAGTTCAAGGTCGAGGCGAACGTCGGTGCGCCGCAGGTGGCGTATCGCGAATACCTCAAGAAGCCGGTCGACATCGACTACACGCACAAGAAGCAGTCGGGCGGCACCGGCCAGTTCGGCCGCGTCAAGGTCAAGCTGACCCCGGGCGAGCGTGGTTCGGGCTTCGTCTTCAAGGACGAGATCAAGGGCGGCAACATTCCGAAGGAATATATCCCCGCGATCGAGAAGGGCTTCCGTGAAACTGCGGAGACCGGTTCGCTGGTCGGCTTCCCGATCATCGACTTCGAAGTCCTGCTGTATGACGGCGCGTACCACGACGTCGACTCGTCGGCGCTGGCGTTCGAAATCTGTGCCCGTGGCGCGATGCGCGAAGCGGCCCAGAAGTCGGGCATCACGCTGCTCGAGCCGGTCATGAAGGTCGAAGTCGTGACCCCGGAAGACTATCTGGGCGACGTCATCGGCGACATGAACAGCCGTCGTGGCCAGATCCAGGGCACCGACACGCGCGGCAATGCGCAGACGGTCGAGGCGATGGTCCCGCTGGCGAACATGTTCGGCTATGTGAACGCGCTCCGCTCGTTCACCCAGGGCCGTGCGCAGTACTCGATGCAGTTCTCGCACTATGATGAAGTGCCGCAGAATGTTGCGGACGAAGTCAAGGCGAAGATGGCCTAACAGCGTCCGTCGCGCCCCCGGGGCAACTCGGGGCGCGACAACGCTAGGGGCTGGCAATCGCTTCAAACACCCGCTATGGGGCCGCGTTCGCGTGGCCTCGGATGCGGCACCGAATTCGATTCAGAAGGTAGGAAAATGGCAAAGGCAAAATTCGAGCGGAACAAGCCGCACCTCAACATCGGCACCATCGGTCACGTCGACCATGGCAAGACCTCGCTGACCGCCGCGATCACCAAGGTTCTGGCCGAGACCACCGGCGGCACCGCCGTCGACTTCGCGAACATCGACAAGGCACCGGAAGAGCGCGAGCGCGGCATCACCATCTCGACCGCGCACGTCGAGTATGAGACGACGAACCGCCACTATGCGCACGTCGACTGCCCCGGCCACGCCGACTATGTGAAGAACATGATCACCGGCGCGGCGCAGATGGACGGCGCGATCCTCGTCGTTTCGTCGACCGACGGCCCGATGCCGCAGACCCGCGAGCACATCCTGCTCGCCCGCCAGGTCGGCGTGCCCGCGATGGTCGTGTTCATGAACAAGGTCGACCTGGTCGACGACGAGGAAATCCTCGAGCTGGTCGAGCTGGAAATCCGCGAGCTGCTCAGCTCGTACGAGTTCCCGGGCGACGACATCCCCGTCATCAAGGGTTCGGCCACCTGCGCCCTGTCGGGTTCGAACGACAAGTTCGGCAAGGAAGCCGTCCTCGAGCTGATGCAGGCCGTTGACGACTACATCCCGCAGCCCGAGCGTCCGCTCGACAAGCCGTTCATGATGCCGATCGAAGACGTGTTCTCGATCTCGGGTCGTGGTACGGTCGTCACCGGCCGCGTCGAGACCGGCATCGTCAAGGTTGGCGAGGAAGTCGAGATCGTCGGCATCAACGACACCCGCAAGACCACCGTCACCGGCGTCGAAATGTTCCGCAAGCTGCTCGACTCGGGTGAAGCCGGCGACAACATCGGCGCGCTGATCCGTGGCGTTGCGCGCGACCAGGTCGAGCGTGGCCAGGTTCTCTGCAAGCCGGGTTCGATCAAGCCGCACACCGACTTCAAGTCGGAAGTGTACGTCCTGTCGAAGGAAGAAGGCGGCCGTCACACCCCGTTCTTCGCGAACTATCGTCCGCAGTTCTACTTCCGCACCACGGACGTCACCGGCACCGTCGAGCTGCCTGAGGGCACCGAGATGGTCATGCCGGGCGACAACGTCGCTCTGGGCGTGAAGCTGATCGCTCCGATCGCCATGGACATCGGTCAGCGCTTCACGATCCGCGAAGGCGGCCGCACCGTCGGCGCCGGCGTCGTCAGCGCGATCGACAAGTAAGTCTCGGGCGAAAGCCTGAACCTTATTCGGAAAGGGCCGGCCCCGGCGACGGGGTCGGCCTTTTTCGTTTGTGGGGTAGGACAAGGCTCCCATCCTTTCGGCGCTACGCGCCTCCCTGTCTCTCCGGGCGGGAGAGGGAAGGGTGAGGGCGGTCAAATCCCACCTTCGTTCGCACTGAGCGAAGTCGAAGTGCACGTCATGCGGCCCGACCCAAGCGTGGCCTTCGACTTCGCTCAGGCTGAACGGAGAGTGGGAATTGGGGCAGTCGAGGACAGGTTCCACCCTTGCCAACAAAAACCCGCGCCCGCCCCTTGCGGCGCCCCCGCCATATGCGTATAGGCACACGCCTTGAGGGAATCGGCTGGCACCGGAAACACCGGAGTCGGCCGTTTGCTTTTAGTGAGGGCAGGGGTGGTTCATCCGCCACTGTCGTAACCCAGAGTTTGTTTCGGCCCAGGGTCGCCTTCACGGCGGACGGTCGAGTGCCTGGTCGGACAGACCGATCGCACTTGCCCCTCGACGTGACGGTAACCGGAAAGCCCGCTCTTTCGCATCGGTAGGGATCATGGACAGCAATATCCGCATTCGTCTGAAGGCGTTCGACCATCGCGTGCTCGATCAGGCGACCGGCGACATCGCCGACACCGCACGCCGCACCGGCGCGCTCATCCGCGGTCCGATCCCGCTTCCGACGCGCATCGAGAAGTTCACGGTCAACCGTGGTCCGCACATCGACAAGAAGTCGCGCGAGCAGTTCGAGGTCCGCACCTACAAGCGGATGCTGGACATCGTGCAGCCGACCCCGCAGACCGTTGATGCGCTGATGAAGCTCGACCTGGCCGCAGGTGTTGATGTCGAGATCAAGCTGGCGTAAGAGAGCCAGCGATCCCGTGGTCGACGATTCCGTCCCACGGGATTTTGGCGTTTCCCGACACTGAAGCAGTCGGAAAACGCGCCGAGGTCGCTCCCGCGATCCGGCACTCTTAAGGGATACCGCCCGGTGATTTCGCGTAAAGCGAGATGGTGCCGGGGCAGCGTCCCCCGTCTGACCGGTTCGCCGGTCGCCAGCCCGGGACGGGGGCTCGTTTCGCTTTAATCGGGCTGGATATGCCCCCCTTGAATGGTTCTTGGGGGCCTCTGTCGAGGA
Organism: Sphingomonas sp. NPDC019816; assembly: GCF_050274375.1. Classification (NCBI taxonomy): domain Bacteria; kingdom Pseudomonadati; phylum Pseudomonadota; class Alphaproteobacteria; order Sphingomonadales; family Sphingomonadaceae; genus Sphingomonas; species Sphingomonas sp. NPDC019816. Next base: position 7,508 of record NZ_JBNNOB010000068.1, on the reverse strand, counting down.
AGGAACAGGATCATGCGTACCGGCGTGATCGCGAAGAAGCTGGGGATGACCCGCCTGTTCCAGGACGATGGTCGGCACGTGCCGGTCACCGTTCTGGCGCTTGAAGGCGTACAGGTCGTCGCTCGCCGCGAGATGGATCGTGACGGCTACACTGCCGTCCAGCTTGGTGCAGGTGTCGCCAAGACCAAGAATGTTGCCAAGCCGCAGCGTGGCCACTTCGGCAAGGCCGAAGTCGAGCCCAAGCAGGTGCTGGTCGAGTTCCGCGTGAACGAAGACGGCCTGCTGGACGTCGGCGCGGAAATCTCCGCCGACCATTTCGTCCCCGGCCAGTATGTCGATATCCAGGGGCGTACCCAGGGTAAGGGCTTTGCCGGTGCGATGAAGCGCTGGAACTTCGGTGGTCTGCGCGCGACCCACGGCGTCTCGGTCTCGCACCGTTCGCATGGTTCGACCGGTAACCGTCAGGATCCGGGCCGCGTCTTCAAGAACAAGAAGATGGCCGGTCACATGGGTGACAAGAACCGCACGCAGCAGAACCTGGAAATCGTGTCGACCGACGTCGAGCGCGGCCTGATCTTCGTCAAGGGCTCGGTGCCCGGCTCGAAGGGTGGCTGGCTGATCGTCAAGGACGCGGTCAAGGTTTCGCGCCACGCGGACGCCCCGTTCCCCGCCAGCATCAAGGCGGCCGCCAACAACAACGCTTCTGCCGAGCCTGCTCCGGAAGCCACCGAGAGCCAGGAGGGCTAAGTCGTGAAGGTCAAGGTTCAATCCTTCGCCGGCACCGACGCCGCGGACATCGAGCTCAACGACGAGGTCTTCGGCCTCGATCCGCGCGCCGACATCCTGCACCGCGTTGTGACCTGGCAGCTGGAAAAGCGTCGCGCCACCGCGCGCGGCACCCGTGAGCGCGCCGATGTCGCACGCTCGGGCAAGAAGCTCGGTCGCCAGAAGGGCGGCGGTGTCGCTCGTCACGGCGATCGTCGGGCCCCCGTCTTCATCGGTGGTGGTAAGGCGCACGGCGCCCGCGTCCGCGACTTCAACCCGGGTCTGAACAAGAAGGTTCGCGCTCTGGGCCTGAAGATGGCGCTGTCGAGCCACGCCAAGGCGGGTTCGCTGATCGTGATGAACGATCTGGCCGTCGAGGGTAACAAGACGAAGACGCTGCAGGGCGATCTGGTGAAGCTCGGCTTCGGCAAGACCGCGCTGGTCATCGATGGCGACGCCGTCGAAACGTCGTTCGCACTGGCCGCAGGCAACCTGAAGGAAATCAACGTCCTTCCGGCCGCTGGCGCCAATGTCTACGACATTCTGAAGCATGACACCCTGGTGCTGACGCGCTCGGCTGTCGAAAAGCTGGAGGCCCGTTTCAATGGCTAAGCAGCAGAAGGCGGTCGATCCGCGTCATTACGACGTGATCGTTGCGCCGCACATCACCGAGAAGGCGACGCTCCTCAGCGAGCACAACGCCGTGGTGTTCAAGGTCGCCCCCGGTGCTACCAAGCCCGAGATCAAGGCGGCGGTGGAAGCGCTGTTCGACGTGAACGTCACCGGCGTGAACACCATCGTCCAGAAGGGCAAGACCAAGAAGTGGAAGGGCGCTCCGTACCAGCGCTCGGACATGAAGAAGGCGATCGTCACCCTCAAGGACGGTCAGTCCATTGACGTGACGACGGGGATCTGAGCCGATGGCACTCAAGCATTATAACCCGACGAGCCCGGCCCGCCGCGGCCTGATCCTCGTCGACCGCTCGGCGCTCTGGAAGGGCGCGCCCGTCAAGGCGCTCACCGAAGGCAAGCGCAAGACCGGCGGCCGCAACAACAAGGGCCATGTGACCAGCCGCGGTATCGCGGGCGGCCACAAGCAGCGTTACCGCTTCATCGACTTCAAGCGTCGTCAGTGGGACGTCGAGGGCACCGTGGAGCGGATCGAATATGATCCCAACCGCACCGCCTTCATCGCGCTGATCAACTACGGCGCCGATGCCGAGGGCAAGGACAACGTTGCCTACATCATCGCGCCGCAGCGTCTGGCCGTTGGTGACAAGGTCATCGCCGGCAAGAAGACCGACGTGAAGCCGGGCAACGCCATGGAACTGGGCCAGATGCCGGTCGGCACCATCGTCCACAACGTCGAGATGAAGCCCGGCAAGGGCGGTCAGATCGCACGTTCGGCCGGCACCTATGTGCAGGTCGTGGGTCGCGACAAGGGCATGGTCATCGTCCGTCTGAACTCGGGCGAGCAGCGCTACATCCATGCGAACTGCATGGCGACCGTCGGCGCGGTGTCGAACCCCGACAACGGCAACACCAACCTGGCGAAGGCTGGTCGCAACCGTTGGAAGGGCCATCGTCCGCTGACCCGTGGTGTCGCGAAGAACCCGGTCGACCACCCGCACGGCGGTGGTGAAGGCCGGACCTCGGGCGGCCGTCATCCGGTCACCCCGTGGGGCAAGCCGACGAAGGGTGCGCGCACTCGTCACAACAAGGCGACGGACAAGATGATCATCCGTAGCCGTCACGCCAAGAAGAAGGGCTAACACGCAATGGCTCGTTCCGTTTGGAAGGGTCCTTTCGTGGACCTCCATCTCCTGAAGAAGGCCGAAGTGGCGCAGGATGCTGGCAACCGCGCAGGTCCGATCAAGACCTGGTCGCGTCGCTCGACCATCCTGCCGTCGTTCGTCGGCCTGACCTTCAACGTCTACAATGGTCGCAAGTTCGTTCCCGTCTCGGTGAACGAGGACATGGTCGGCATGAAGCTCGGTGAATTCGCGCCCACGCGCTACTTCCCCGGCCACGCCGCCGACAAGAAGGGTAAGCGCTGATGTCCAAGCCCGCATCCCCCCGCAAGGTCGGTGAGAAGGAAGCGCTGTCGGTCGGCACGCAGATCCGTGGTTCGGCGCAGAAGCTGAACCTGGTCGCGGGCCTGATCCGCGGCAAGAAGGCCGGCGACGCGATGAACATCCTCGCTTTCTCGACGAAGGCGATGGCCGTCGACGCGCGCAAGGTGCTCGCCTCCGCGATCGCCAATGCCGAGAACAACCACAACCTCGACGTCGACGCGCTCGTCGTCGCCGAGGCGTCGGTCGGCAAGTCGATCACCATGAAGCGTTTCGCGACGCGCGGCCGTGGCAAGTCCACCCGCATCCTGAAGCCGTTTTCGCGGCTCCGCATCGTCGTCCGCGAGCAGGAAGAAGCATAATGGGTCAGAAGAGCAATCCGATCGGCCTGCGTCTCCAGATCAACCGCACCTGGGACAGCCGCTGGTTCGCCGAAGGCCATGACTATGGCCGCCTGCTGCTGGAGGATCTGAAGATCCGCCAGTACATCATGAAGACGCTGCCCCAGGCCGCGATCTCGAAGGTCGTCATCGAGCGTCCGGCCAAGCTGTGCCGCATCTCGATCTTCGCGGCGCGTCCGGGCGTGATCATCGGCAAGAAGGGCGCCGACATCGAAAAGCTTCGCAAGAAGCTGGGTTCGATGACCTCGTCCGAGGTGTCGCTGAACATCGTCGAGATCCGCAAGCCCGAGATCGATGCCAAGCTCGTCGCACAGGGCGTGGCCGACCAGCTGGAGCGCCGTATCGCGTTCCGCCGCGCCATGAAGCGTGCGGTGCAGTCCGCGCTCCGTCTGGGCGCCGAAGGCATCCGTATCACCTGCGGCGGCCGTCTGGGCGGCGCGGAAATCGCGCGTACCGAATGGTATCGTGAAGGCCGCGTTCCGCTGCACACGCTGCGCGCGAACGTCGACTATGCCGAAGCGCAGGCGCACACCGCTTATGGCGTGTGCGGCGTGAAGGTGTGGATCTTCAAGGGCGAGATCCTGGGTCATGACCCCATGGCGCAGGACCGGCTGATGATGGAGGCTCAGACCTCCGGCGTGCGCCCGGCGCGCGACGATCATCGCCGCTAAGGAACATAGAACATGCTGCAACCAAAGCGCACCAAGTTCCGCAAGGCCTTCAAGGGCCGCATCCACGGCGATGCGAAGGGCGGTACGAGCCTGAACTTCGGTTCCTATGGCCTGAAGGCCATGGAGCCGGAGCGGATCACCGCTCGCCAGATCGAGGCGGCTCGCCGCGCGATCACGCGTCACATCAAGCGCCAGGGTCGTCTCTGGATCCGCATCTTCCCGGACGTGCCCGTCTCGTCGAAGCCTGCCGAAGTCCGCATGGGCTCGGGTAAGGGTTCGCCGGAATTCTGGGCCGCCCGCGTGAAGCCGGGTCGCATCCTGTTCGAACTCGACGGTGTCGACGGCCCGCTGGCCGCCGAGGCATTCGAGCGCGCCGCGATGAAGCTGCCCATCAAGACCAAGGTCGTTGCCCGCCTGGGCGACACCTCGCACCTCGGAGGCGAGTAATGGCCAAGACTGAATATACCGGCCAGAGCGACGACCAGCTCGTCGAGGCGCTGGGCAACCTGAAGCGTGAGCAGTTCAACCTGCGCTTCCAGGCGGCCACCAGCCAGCTCGAAAAGCCCAGCCGGGTCAAGGAAGTCCGTCGCGACATCGCGCGGATCAAGACCATCCAGGCGCAGCGCACCGCTGCGGCTGCCAAGTAAGGACCGAGACACATGCCGAAGCGCGTGCTGACCGGGGTGATTGTCTCGGACAAGACCGACAAGACGGTCGTCGTCAATGTAGAGCGGAAGGTTAAGCACCCCCTCTACGGCAAGATCATCCGTCGGTCGAAGAAGTATCATGCTCACGACGAGAGCAATGAGTTCAAGGCCGGTGAGACGGTGCGGATCGAAGAGACCGCCCCGATCTCGAAGCTGAAGACCTGGAAGGTCATCGAGCGGGTCAACACCCACTCGACGCCCGAGCGGGCCTCGGCCGAAGGCTAAAGCCTTTCTCATTTCGCGCCCCGCTTCTCCTGACGGAGGGGCGGGGTTCGGAATGAAGAGCCACCCTTCGGGGTGCAGAGCGGATTGGTCGAGGGGGCGAGCGACTCGCTTGCCTTTCGTATCAGGAGTGGCTATGGGGCCTCTCCCCCTGGCGCAGGCCTCTGCGCCGGGGGTCGTTTTTTAAGGCGGGGTAGGGTCGGTATCCTCCCCAGAAGAGAGAAGGAAGCGGATCCATGATCCAGATGCAGTCCAATCTCGATGTCGCTGACAACAGCGGCGCGAAGCGGGTGCAGTGCATCAAGGTGCTGGGCGGCTCGAAGCGCCGTACCGCATCGGTCGGCGACATCATCGTCGTCAGCGTCAAGGAAGCGCAGCCGCGTGGCCGCGTGAAGAAGGGCGACGTTCACCGCGCGGTGATCGTGCGTACCGCCAAGGACATCCGTCGCGCCGACGGTTCGGTGATCCGTTTCGACGGTAACGCCGCCGTGCTGGTCAACAAGAACGAGGAGCCGATCGGCACCCGTATCTTCGGCCCGGTCGTGCGTGAGCTTCGCGGCAAGAAGCACATGAAGATCATCTCGCTGGCGCCGGAGGTTTTGTAATGGCCGCTGCACGCATCAAGAAGGGCGACAAGGTCATCGTCCTGTCCGGCAAGGACAAGGGCAAGACCGGCACCGTGTCGCTGGCGATGCCGAAGGACGGCAAGGTCGTCGTGGACGGCGTCAACATCGCCACCCGTCACCGCAAGCCGACCCAGGCGAACCCGCAGGGTGGCCTGGAGCGCACTGCCGCTCCGCTGCACATCTCGAAGGTTGCGCACGTGACCGCCGATGGCAAGCCGACCCGCGTCCGTTTCGAGACGCAGGATGGCAAGAAGGTCCGCGTGGCCGTCAAGACCGGGGAGAAGATCGATGGCTGATTACAAGCCCCGCATGAAGGCTATCTATGACGATAGCATCATCAAGGCGATGACCGACAAGTTCGGTTACAAGAACGTCAACGAGATCCCCCGGATCGAGAAGATCGTGCTCAACATGGGCGTGGGCGAGGCGACGCAGGACAAGAAGCGCGTCGACCAGGCCGCTTCCGAGATGGAGCTGATCGCGGGTCAGAAGCCCGTCATCACCAAGGCGAAGAAGTCGATCGCGCAGTTCAAGCTGCGTGAAGGCATGCCGATCGGTGTGAAGGTCACGCTGCGTCGTGAGCGCATGTACGAATTCCTGGACCGCTTCATCACGATCGCGCTGCCGCGCGTTCGCGACTTCCGTGGCCTGAATCCGAAGTCCTTCGACGGTCGCGGCAACTATGCCTGCGGCATCAAGGAGCAGATCATCTTCCCCGAAATCAACTATGACCGCATCGACAAGGTGCGCGGCATGGATGTGATCGTGACCACCTCGGCGAAGACCGACGACGAAGCGCGCGAGCTGCTCCGTCTGTTCGGCTTCCCGTTCCCCAAGGAAGACGCTGCCGACGAGAAGAAGGCGGCGTAACCGGACTGCCCCCTCTCCACGCCGGGGAGGGGGTCCTTACAGAAAGAGCTTAAGTCCATGGCGAAACTGAGTTCAATCAATAAGAACGAGAAGCGTCGTCTCCTCGTCAAGAAGTATGCCGGCAAGTACGCGAAGCTGAAGGCGATCGCGAACGACCAGAGCCTCGATGAGACCGAACGTCTGATCGCGCGCCTGAAGATGGCCGAGATTCCCCGCAACGGCAATCCGACCCGCATCCGCAACCGTTGCGAGATCACGGGCCGCCCGCGTGCGTATTACCGCAAGTTCCGTCTCGCTCGCGTCATGCTGCGTGATCTGGCCAACAAGGGCCTGATCCCCGGCGTCACCAAGTCGAGCTGGTAAGGACCATTTGAGATGGCAGTGACCGATCCCCTGGGTGACCTGCTCACCCGCATCCGTAACGGCCAGCGCGCGCGCAAGGACTCCGTCCTGACGCCTGCGTCGAAGCTGCGCGCCCGCGTGCTCGACGTGCTCCAGCGCGAAGGCTATATCCGTGGCTACAGCGAAGAGCAGATGGGCCCCGCGGCCGGCATCCGCATCGAGCTGAAGTATTTCGAAGGCCAGCCCGCGATCAAGCATGTCGCGCGCGTGTCCAAGCCCGGCCGCCGTATCTATTCGGGCGCGCAGGAGCTTCCGCGCGTTCGCAACGGCCTGGGCATCACCATCGTGTCGACGCCGCGTGGCGTTCTGTCGGACGCCGAAGCGCGCGAGCAGAATGTCGGTGGCGAAGTCCTGGCGGAGGTGTTCTGATGAGCCGCATCGGTAAGAAGGCGGTCCCGGTTCCGGCCGGCGTCACCGCGACCATCGCCGACAAGGTGCTGAGTGTGAAGGGTCCCAAGGGCACCCTGTCCATGCCGCTCGCCGACGAGATCACCTATGACGTCCAGGCGGACGCCATCGCGGTGCAGCCTGCCAATGCGACCAAGCGCGCTCGCGCGTTCTGGGGCATGCAGCGCACCATGGTGCAGAACCTCGTCACCGGCGTGACCGCAGGCTTCTCGAAGAAGCTGGTCATCACCGGCGTCGGCTACCGCGCCGCCGCGCAGGGCAAGACCCTGAAGCTGCAGCTCGGCTACAGCCACGACGTCAACATCGACGTGCCGGAAGGCATCGAGGTGAAGACGCCGGACGCCACCACCGTCGAGATCAGCGG
>NZ_JBNNOB010000067.1:0-18895 GCF_050274375.1 Sphingomonas sp. NPDC019816 | reverse complement strand
CCCGGCGTTCGTCGATTCGTCGGCGGGCTTCGGTCTGGTCAAGCATCAGGTGGAGCGCGCCAAGGAAGGCAAGCCTTACATGGTGCTCGATGCCATTGCCGATTTCCGTGAATTGACCGACATCAAGATCAAGGCGGGAACCACCGGTCTGTTGATGATCGGCGGCGGCGTTCCGAAGAATTTCATCCAGGACACGGTTGTTTGCGCCGAAATCCTGGGCCATGAGGACGTCGAAATGCACAAATACGCCGTGCAGATCACGGTGGCCGATGTTCGCGACGGTGCCTGCTCGTCCTCGACGCTCAAGGAAGCGGCGAGCTGGGGCAAGGTCGATACCGCACTCGAGCAGATGGTGTTCGCGGAAGCAGGCTCGGTCATGCCGCTGCTCGCCTCCGACGCCTATCATCGCGGTCACTGGCGTGAGCGCGCGAAGCGTCGTTGGGGAGCGATTTTCGACTAATGCTGGAATTTCTTGAACGCGAACAGCTGGCCTATGTGATCATCGGCATCGTTTTGATGGCCGGGCTGGCGATTGCGGTCCCGTATAGCCGTCGCCGCAAGCGCGAAAAGCTGCGCCGGCGCGGGATCAAGAAGTACGGACATTGAGATCGGGGCGGGACCGCAAGGTTTCCGCCCCTTTTCTTTTTGCTTGCTCCCCCTCTCCCGCCCCGGCAGTTTCGCAGGGGATAAGCGCTCCCATGCGCTGAGGAGAGGGATGCCATGATCGATCGACGCACGCTGTTGGGGGCGATGGCTACCGCGCCGCTCGCCGCCCATGCGACGGCCAAGGCCGCCGGGCAGGCGACGGCGACGCCCGCCGCCATGACGCCCTGGCCGCCGGCCGAGCATTTCCCGCTCTGGCCCGGTCGTCCGCCGGGCGCGCGCGCCAAGCTGCCCACGCCGAACCCGTCGATGAACGGGCCGGCGGGGCGCAAGGAATTGTGGCTGCGCGGCACCGCCAATCCGATCGTCGCCGTCTTCCGCCCCGAACGCCCCGATGGCCGCGCGGTGCTGACCATCCCCGGTGGTGGCTATGGCTTCGTCTCGATCCAGAATGAGGGGATCGATGTCGCGCGGACGCTCAACCCGCATGGTATCACCGTCTTCGCCCTGTCCTATCGCCTGCCCTCCGAAGGCTGGGACCGGCAGGCCGATGTGCCGCTTCAGGATGCGCAGCGGGCGATGCGCCTGATCCGCGCCAATGCCGGCCGCTATGGCATCGATCCGGCCAATCTGGGGATCGTCGGCTTCTCGGCGGGCGGGCATCTCGCCGTCTCCTTGACCGTGGGATATGACGACGCGGTCTATACGCCCGTCGACGCCGCCGACCGGCAATCAGCCAAGCCGCGCTTTTCGGGCCTGGTCTATCCAGTCGCCAGCCTGTCGACGCCGACCACCCATTCGGGGTCGCGCGACAACCTGCTCGGCCCCAATCCCGACGCCGCGACGAAGGCCCGGTACGACACGCCTCGCCGGATCGGTGCGGGCACCCCGCCGCTGTTCCTGGTCCATGCGGTAGACGACGGGCTGGTCCCGCTCGACCAGTCGATCGACGTACTAACCCAGGCCCGCGCCGCCAAGGTGCCGGTCGAAGCGCATTTCTTCGAACGCGGCGGCCACGGCTTCGGCGCGATGAGCGCGCCCGAAGGATCGCCGGCACGGCTATGGCCCGATCTGTTCGACCGCTGGATCGCGCAGACGTTAAAGGGATGATCGCCAGGGAGCGGCGGCGGCTTCGCCTCGCTCCACTTACGCCAGCCGGCATGACACGGCGTGCGCTTCGACTTCGCTCAGCGTGAACGGAGGTTGGGGAGTAAGCGTCGCTCGCGCATTGAGGACATCCGCCTGTGCCAGCACCACACTCCCTCGCCCCGTTCGCGCTGAGCGTAGTCGAAGGCCACGCGAGACGGCCACCACAGGGCATACGCTTCGACTTCGCCCAGCGCGAACGGGGGTTGAAAGGCAGGGCGGCCAGCCACGACCTTAAAACAACCGCTTCAAACTCCGCTCCAGCATCAGCATCTGCCACAGCGTTCGGCCGTGATCCGCCCGCCCGGCGCGGTGATCCGTCGCGATACGACCCAATTCGGTCAACTCGAACCACCCCGTCTCGCGCAGCAGGCCCGACCGCGCCAAACCGGCCGCCTCATCCGCCAAAGCCCCCCGAAACCACGCGCTGATCGGAGTGACGAACCCCATCTTGGGCCGGTACAGGATGTCGCGCGGCAGATAGGGCTCGAGCGCCTTTTTCATCAGCCATTTGCCTTGCCCGCCCCGCACGCGCATCGCGGCGGGCAGCCGCGCGGCATATTCCACCAACCGGTGGTCCAGCAGCGGCTCGCGCGCCTCCAGCCCCACCGCCATCGAGGTGCGGTCGGTCTTGGTCAGGATGTCGCCGGGCAGCCAGATCTTCAGATCGGCATATTGCGCACGGTCGATGGCATCACGGGCGGGCGCGCCCCGCATGGCGGCGACATAGCGATCCTCCGCCCGGTGCCCGCCCAGCGCCCCGCGGGCCTCGCCTGAGAACAGCCGCGCCCGCCATTCCGGGCTGGTGACCCCGACCGCGCGGGCATAGGCTTCCGCCCCATCCATCCCCAGCGCCTGCAACGTGGTCTTGGCGCGTAAGGGACGCGGCGCCCAGTCGGCCTTGGGATAATAGCGCCCCAGCGTACCGAACAGGCCAGCGCGTAACCGGTCGGGAAACAGCCCCCGCACCCGCTCTTCGCCCGCATGGAAGACATGACGGCGATAGCCCGCCATCGCCTCGTCCGCGCCATCGCCCGACAACGCCACGGTGACATGCTCGCGCGCCAGCTGGCACAGCCGATAGGTGGCGAGCGCCGAGGCATCGGCGAAGGGCTCGTCGAATTGGCCGACCAACGTGTCGATCAGTGCGAAGTCGTCGGCGCGGACGACCCGTTCGACATGATCGGTGGCGAAACGCTGCGCGATGGTGCGCGCATAGTCGCGCTCGTCATGCCCGGCCTCTTCGAAGCCGATGGTGCAGGTCCGCACGGCGCGCGGCGACGCCTCCGCCATTAGCGCGACGACGCCCGAACTATCGACCCCGCCCGACAGGAACGCGCCCAGCGGCACGTCCGCGACCATGCGGCTGGTGACACCCGCGCGCATATGGGCGAGCAGCCCCTCGCCCAGCGCCGCCGCCGAACCGCTCTCGCGCTCGGAGAAATCGACGTCCCACCATTGCCGCGGCCGGGGGATAGACCGACCCCGCTCGATCAGCAGGAAATGCCCGGCGGGCAGCTTGTGGACGCCCGCCACGATGCTGGCATCGTCGGGGACATAGCCCAGCGCCAGATAATCCTCGACCGCGCGGATATCGGGCCGTCGCCGGAAGAGCGGATGGGCAAGGATACCCTTCATCTCCGAGGCGAAGGCGATCGCACCATCGGGCAGTTCGGCCCAGTGGAGCGGCTTCACCCCCAGCCGGTCACGCGCCAGGAACAGCGTGCCGGCCTTGGCATCGTGCACGGCGAAGGCGAACATGCCGACCAGCCGGTCGAGCATCGCCGGCCCCCAATGGCGCCATCCATGCAGCAGCACCTCGGTGTCGCCATCGGTGTGGAAGACCGCGCCGCGCTCGCGCAGTTCGTCGCGAAGGGCCCGGTAATTATAGATTTCGCCGTTGAAGCAGACGGCCACCTCGCCATCGACCATCGGCTGGGGCGATCCGGCGACATCGATGATCGACAGCCGGGCATGGGCGAAGCCGACGCCGGGCGCGGTCCACACCCCCTGCCCATCGGGTCCGCGATGCGCCTGTACGCCGATCATCGCGCGCAGCCGGGCGGGATCGACCGGCTTGGGCGTGGCGGGGTGGAACAGGCCGGCGATACCGCACATGTCGGGTCAGCGCTGCCCGGTCAGGCGGTCGGCGAAGCGGTCGATCGGCCCCAGAGCGCGGACGAACTCCTCGATCGCCTCCGGGTCGTCGCCTTCGCTCGACACATGCACCGCGACCGCCATCTGGCGCTGGCCCAGCAACCGGGCCTTCATCGTCTCGATCTTCACCTGCCGCATACTCGGCGTCAGGCTATCGCCGATCCGATACCAGGTCGCAACATCGCGCTGCATCGACTGGCCGAGCGGCCCGGTGGTGATCATCCGCATCGCGCCGCCCCCGGCGATGGGCCCGAGATCGGCGACGCGTATCCAGCGATCATCCTCTTGCAATACGCCGGTGCCGAACGCGCCCAGCTTGCCCCCTTCGCGCTGGTGCGAGAACACGGCGACCGCGAGATCGACCTGATGCCCCTGCCCATCGGCATAGGTGCGCAGCATGACCGCATCGGCACCCGGATAATGCGGCGCCCAGGGGCTGCGCTGTTGCGCAGGCGTCCAGCCGCGCACATCGGGCAGCGCCATATGCGCCGGCAGCAACGCCACACGGCTGCCGGCATAGCCGCTCCAGCTGGGGAAGACGGCGGTGATCGCCAGCGCCAGTACCGCCGCCAGCAGCGGGTCGATACGCTGTCCCGGCATGGCCGACAATTTAGCAGGGTCGAAGGCGGGATCATCGGGCGAACGGTCGAAGAATTGCCATCCGATCGCCAGCACCGCCGCCATCACCAGCGCGAAGAACACCCAGCCGAAGATGACATGGTCGACGCCTCCCGCCACCTCGATCGAGGTCAGGTCGGCGGCGAAGATCGTGCCCCAGGCGCGGACGCCATTGGCCAGGATCGGCACGATCAGCGACACGATCATGAAGATCGCGCGCCGCCAGGGCGACCGGAAGCAGAGATTGGCGACGAGCGCGGCGAAGGCGATCATCGCCAGCACGAATTTGGAGCCCGAACAAGCCTCCGCCACCTCGAACCAATAGCGGCCGGCATGGATCAGGACGCCGTCCGCCGACGCCGGGATGCCGCTCCAGTCGAGCAGCGGCATGACGATGGCGACGGTGATCTGTTGGAGCGGCTTTTCCAGCTCCGCCCCGAACGGCACCAGGAACCAGGCATAGACCAGCGGAAAGAGCAGCCCGCGCGCGACCATCGGACCCAGCAGCGTGACGACCAGTCCCTCCAGCGTCGCGACCAGTCCCATCTGCCGGACGAGCGCAACGGTCGCAGACTCGCCCAACAGCCACAGAAACCCGCCGGCTGCGACCAGCACCAGGCCCGGCCACCGGGCGGCAGGCGTCAGCTTCGACAACTCGGGCCGGCGCTGCCACACCAGCCAGCCGACGACCGGGCCGATGAACAGGCAATGGCCATAGGTCGTGCTGGTCCACCAGATCTCGACCAGATGGGTAACGTCGCGCCAGAACAAGGCGAGGATCAGCGCCGCCGCTCCGGCAAGCAACGCCAGATGATAGGGCCAGCGACCCGGCCGCATCCGATCCCCCAACGTCACGCGATATCCTTCAACAGCTGGTCGAGCGGTGCCAGTCTGGCGTTCCAGTCATAGCGGTCAAGCACTTGCGCACGCGCCGCCGGATTGGTGGCGGGACCGGACAGCGCGGCGATGACCTTGTCGGCGAAGTCGCGGTCGCTGTCGGCGACGGTGATCGTTCCGCCATGGTCGATCCCCTCGGCCGCCGCGCGCGAGGCGACGATCGGCCGTGCCATGGCCATCGCCTCCAGCACCTTGTTCTGGATACCGCGCGCCAGCATCAGCGGCGCGACGCACACGGCGGCGGCGGCCAGCCAGATACGCGTGTCGGGCACCTCGCCGGTGACGATCACCGCCTCCCCCGCCAGCCGGCGCACCGCCGGCGTCGGCGGGCGGCCGACGATCGCGAAGCGCGCACGCGGATGCGCGTGGCGGACCAGCGGCAATATGGCCTTAGCGAAATGCGTTACCGCGTCGATGTTGGGCTGATAATCCATCTGCCCGGTGAAGACGATCAACGGCTCCGTCTCGGCGATGGGAGTGACGAGGGCCGGGTCATGGACGGCGGCGTCGATTCCGTTCTCGACCGCGACGATCCGACCTTCGCCGCCGCCGGCGCGGAACAGCGCGGCCTCCGCCTCGCTGACGAACAGGGTCGCCGCCATGCCGGCCGCCACACGCCGTTCGAACCGGCCGAGCAGCCGCGCTTCGCGGGCCAGCATGATCCGCTTGGGGCCGATGGCACGCTCGGCGAGCGCTGCGAACTTGGCCGAGTCGACATCGACCATGTCCATGATCGTCGGCTCCTCGCCGGCATATTGCGCCATTTGACCGGAAAAAATGTAGGCCGCCGCCACCCCCTGTCGCCGGACGGCACGCACAGCTTTCGTCATGGTGGGATGGGCGAAGGCGGTCAGCGATACGGGCGCGCCCGCCGCCAGCGCCTGAAGCGCGGCGACCGGGGTCGATTTGGACCGGCGGATGATATGGCAACCGGCCAGCAGATCGGTGAAGGCGGCGGGCGGATCAAGGTCCGCCTCGCTCTCGCCAAAGGTGCACAGATGCACACGCCAGTCGTGGCTGAGATGGCGGAGGATGTGATAGCTACGGATCTTGTCGCCACGATCGGGTGGGAACGGCACGCGGTGGGCCAGGAACAGCAGGTCCCTCACCCCAGGCCCCGTGCGATCGGCGGGCCGGCCAGCTTCGCCGCCCAGACCGGCAGGCGCTTCCACACCGCGATCATCAGCGCATATTTGGGGTTCAGCGGATTGATCGCGCGCGGCCCATGCACGCTGCGGCTGGCATAGGCCAGCGGATGCCCCTCGAACCCCCAATTCTTCTTGAACGCCGCAGCACCCGTGCCGACCTTTGATCGGCCGAAATCGAACCTGTGGCAGCCGCGCGCACGGGCATGGCGCATCAGCGCGAAATACATCAGGTCGTTGGCGCGCAGGCCCCGTGCCGCCTGGGTGCCGCCGCCCCAATAGGGATAGACGGTGCCAGCGTGATAGAGGCTCAACACGCTCGCCACCGCCCGGCCCTGATGCCGCACGGTCAGCACATCGGCGTCGAGCCGCGCCACCGCCTCGCGAAACAGCCTGGCCGGAAAGACCGGGGTGCCCAGGTTGCGGACGGACTCGGCATAGATGCTGTAATGTTCGGCCAGCATCGCGTCGCTCGATCCGGTCTCGACGATCAGCTCGTTGGCGAGCGCCTTGCGCACCTCGGCGCGTTGCTTGCGCGGGATCGCCTTCAGCTCGGCTTCGTCATCGGCTGCGATAGGGCGGACGAAGCCCAGATAGCTGTCGGTATCGACCGCCCAGCCGCCTGGGGCCGGACCGCCGCGCAACTCGACCGACTCGATCCCGCGCGCGCGCGCCGTCTCCCAGGCCACCTCCGCCAGCAAGTCGTTGCCCTCGCCCAGCACCCCGCCATCGACGCCGAACCCGGTCGACACCATCGCCGCGCCGAACAGGGGCGAGCGGATTTCGCTCAAGGGCAGGACACCGGCGATCGTCCCGTCCAGCCGTTCGGCGACGAAATAATGCGCCTTTTGCCCGCACCCCGCCGCGCCCGCCAACAGCCAGCCGGTCAGGTGAAAGGGCGTGCCCGCCTCGGCCGATCGTACGAAGTCATCGATCCGTGCGCGCTCGTCGTCGCGGCCCAGATCGGCGACGCGGACGGCCAGGTCCGGTGCGGTCATGCGAGCCGCGCCGCTTCCTCGGCCGCGACCGCATCCACCCGCCCCCAGTCATGCCGGCCGAGCAGCCCGCGCAGCTTGCCCGCCATCGCGCCCAGCCGGCTGTAATGCCGGACCTTGGAGCGCAGTGGCGCATCGGCGACGCGCGGCTGGTCGGGATCGACCTCCCAGGGATGGAAATAGAAGATCGCGCCGTGCCGGTCGCGATTGACCTGCCCGACCGCCACATCGGTCAGCTTGGCGGGCAGCATGCGAAAAAAGCCGCCGCCGGTCGCCAGCCGCCGCTTGCCCCACTGCGCCACCGTCACCGGCAATTCGATCAGATCGGCATCGGCGAGCGGCCGCCAGGCGTAACGCGGCGATTCCGCCCAGCCATAATGGTCGTGCCGCAACGGCGCGACGCTGGACGAATAGCGATAGCCCGCCTCGGCCAGTACAGGATGCGCCCAGGGCGTGCGCTTGTCGATCGAGAAACTGGGCGCGCGATAGCCGGTCACCGCCTGCCCGCCCGCATCCTCGATCGCCGCCCTGGCACGGGCGAGGTCGGCACGGAACTGGTCGGCGGTCATGGTGAAGACGCGTTGATGGTCCCAGCCATGGCTGGCCATTTCATGCCCGGCCGCGACGATACGCCGGATCAGGCCGGGATGGCGATGCGCGACCCAGCCCAGCGTGAAAAAGGTCGCGCGCGTGCCCGTTTCGGCGAACAGCGACAATACAGCGTCGGTATTGGCCTCGACCCGGCTGTCCAGCCGGTCCCAGTCCGCCTTGTCGATCGTCTTCTCGAAGGCGCCGACCTGGAACCATTCCTCGACATCGACCGACATGCCGTTGAGCGGTGCGCCCGCCCCCGGCTCAGGCGGCATGGCCCCAGGCCCCTGCCGGGCGGATCGACGCGCCTTCGCGCTTGGCCTCGCCGCGATCCTCCATGTCGGTCCAGTCGACCAGCAGCGTCAGGACCCGGCGCAGCGCCGCCTCCTGCTGCTCCAGTCTCGCTTCCAGCTGCGCGATCCGCTCCTCCAGCGCGGCGGTAGCGTCCGACGGGGCCGGCTCCGGCCGTTCGGGTTGCGGCGGCGCGGCCGGACGAAACGAAACGGGTTCCGGTGCGGGCGGCGGCGCGACGACACGGTAGGCGTCCCGCTGCGCCCCCTCGCCCTCGTTCGTCGGACGGGTGCGGATGATGGGATCGGCGGCGGCATGGCCATTGGCGTACAGGCCCGAGCGCAGCGTGCCCGCCGTCGCGGCGATCCCCGCCGCCGTACCGTTGAGCGCGCCGAGCGCGCCTGCACCGAAGGCGGGCGGATCGAAGGTCGCGGGGGAGACGATCGGCGCGGCCTGCGCGGCGACCGGCTCGGCCTGCGGCGGCGCGATCCGCTCGCCGCCCATATCGGCGGCCATGTCGGCGGCGACGCTGCGCACCGTCTCCGGCCCGATCAGCTCGACACCCTCGATCGCCGCCTGAAGCAGCACGCGGCCCGCCAGCACGTTCAGCCGGCGCGGCACACCGCCCGATGCCTCGTACAACGCGTCGAAGGCGTCGGCGGCGAAGTCGGGCCGCCCGGTCCAACCCGCCACCGCCAGGCGGTGGGCGATGTAATCGGGAACCTCCTCCGGGTCCATCGGGTCGAGATGATGGATGGCGATGACCCGCTGGCGCAACTGCTCGACCGCGCCCGAGCCCAGCAGGCGGTCGCGAAACTCCGGCTGGCCGACCAACAGGATCTGGAGCAGCGCGTGACCGCCCGCCTGGAAATTGGAGAGCATGCGCAATTCTTCGAGCGAGGCGAGCGGCAGCGCCTGCGCCTCGTCGACAATCAGCAGTACGCGGCGCCCCTCGCGCGCGACGCCGTTCAGCGCGCGCTCGGTCGCGGCCAAGAGCGCGGCCTTGGACAGTCCTTGCGCATCGACGCCTAGCTGTCCGGCGACCACGCGCAGCAGGTCGTCCGGGTCGATCGCGGTCGACACGATATGGAGCACGCGCACGCGGCGGGTATCGAGCGTCTCGACCAGATGGCCGACCAGCGTCGTCTTGCCCGCGCCGACATCGCCGGTGATGACGATGAAGCCCTCACCCTGCGCCAGGCCATAGCCCAGATAAGCCATCGCCTTGCCATGCGTTGCCGTCTCGAACCAGAAACGCGGGTCCGGGGTCAGCTGAAACGGGCGTTCGCCCAGACCGAAATGGGTCTCGTACATTATCGTGCCTTTCGGCCGGTCAGAATTGATACCGTGCGGCGACCAGGACCTGCGCCGACAGGGCGTCGGTCAGGTCACCGACCGAGAAGTGGTACAATCCAACCGACGCGGTTGTTCCCAGCCGACCGAAGTTGTGGAAATAGCTGGCTGTCGTGCCAACCGATACCACGTCCTCGGCGCCCGCCAACCTACTGGCGTAATAGTTAACGAAGCCATTCACGTTAAGCCCCGAGTCACGACTGAGCGACCGGCCGAAGAAAATCTGCGCATACCAGCTTTCGTCATCGGCCCCGCCGACGATCAGGCCGGGCGCGGCGTCGGGCGCGAACAGCCGGCGGTTGCTGTAGCCCAGGCCGATGCCCATCGTGGAACGGCCGCTCGTCCGGGTCAGCGCCGCGTCGGCGCCGCGCGCGCGGTAGACGGCGGTCTGCACCGATTGCAGCACGTCGTTCAGGCACCCCCCCGGCGTCGTCCCGCTGGTGGAGAAGACGCACCCGTTGAACTGCTGCGAAAAGGCGTCGCGCGTCTCGACGAACTGGGTTGGCAGACCCGACAGGCCGTTGCGCAGCTGTCGCCCGAAGGTCTGGATGCCGTCATAGACCGATGCGCGGAAGAAGACGCCGCGTGCCGCCTCATATTGCGCGCTGCCGGTAAGACTCAGTGAGCCGTAGCGCTGGCCGACATGCCCCTCCACCGAGGTGCGGCGATTGGGCCGCCAGACGACGCCCGCATCATAATAGACGCCGTCCGTGCGATAGGCGATGCGGCGCGGGCTGTCGGGCGCGATCACGAAGCGGCCGCTGCCATCGACCAGCGGGCGGCCCGCCGCATCGACCGCCGGATCGCGCTGGCTGCTCTCGATCCGTTCATAGCCGACGCCCGCCGTCAGCGCGACATAGGGCGAGATCGGATAGAGAACGTCGCCGCGCGCGAACCAGCCCTCGTAACGCTGGGCCAGCTGTCGCGCATCGTCGCGTTCGTAAAGGCCGCTGACGCTCAGGCCGACCGGCAGGATGGTGCCCGGGCGCGTCGTGGCGTTGACCGTCGCCATGTGGTTCCAGCTGTCGCTGAAATAGTCGAGGCGGGGTTGATCGGCCACAACGCCCCCCAGCCCCGGCCTCTCGGCACGGGTATAGCCCAGCCGGTAATTGGCCAGCAGCTGGACCGGCCCGGCGCGGGTGCTCAGGACCGGGCCGATATAGGCGGAATAGAGTTGCGAGATATTGCCCGGATCGCCGACCAGCACGCCGGGTGCGACACCGCGAATATCCGACCGCGCCCGCGTCGCGAGAACGCCGCCGTCGACGCTCAGTTCGGGGGTGATCCGATACAGCCCGCGCGCCAGCCCACTATGCACATCGCCGCCGCCAAGGCCGTCATTCCAGGCGATGCGGTGCTCGTAACGATAGCTGATCTGCCCTTGCGCCCGCGCGGTATTGACCTGCGCGTTGACGCCCGCCCCGATCGAGGTGAAGGTCACCGAGTCGCCACCCGTCAGATCGGCGCTGAACGCCTGCCCCACCTCGATATAGGGCGACACGTACGCACGCGGACGGTCGGGGCCGCTGGCGGCCGGTGCCGGATCGGTGGGCGGTGCTTGGCCCGCGCCGGGCGCGACGCCGGAGGGCGGCGGCAGGGCCTGTGCGAAGGCCGGGGTCGGCAGCATCGCCATCCCCAGGCACCCCATCAGGATCGGCCGCGCGCCCATGCTCATCCGGCGTCCTTGCCGTAATAGCCGAACCGCCGGCTGCCGGGGACGAAGGCGACGCTGTTGAGCACCAGCTGGATATGCTCGCACGCATCGAGCAGGTTGATCGCCGCCGTCACCTCGCTCTCGGGCGTCTTGTCGGCGCGCACGACCAGCATGACCTGCCCCGCCAGCATCGCCAGCACCGAGGCCGGGGACGCGGCCAGTGCGGGCGGCGAATCGAAAATGACCAGCCGGCGCGGATTGGCCGACAACAGCCGTTGCAGCACGGCACGGGTACGCGCGGACGCCAGCAATTCGGTGTCGCTGGCGGTACGGGTGCCGCATGCCAGCACCGACAAATGCGGCACGTCGGTACGCATCACCAGATCCTCGACATCGATATCGCTGTCGTCGAGCGCATCGAGCAGCCCCGGCCCCTCGGTGAGGCCCAGCCGACCCAGCACATCGGGCTTGGCGACATCGGCATCGACCAGCAGCACTTCGGTATCGCGCTCCGCCGCCATCGACAAAGCGAGGTTGACCGAGCAGAAGGTCTTGCCGTCCTGCGGCCGCGCCGAGCAGATCAGCACGGTGCGCGCCCGGTCGCCGTCCCCCGCCTCGACCAGCCGCCTGCTGGTGATGATCAGCTGGCGCTTGACCAGCCGGAACTCCTCGGCGAGCGGGCCGATCGGGGCGCCGGGCACGATCATGCCGTTCTCGGCCAGCAGCGCGCGGTCGACGGCGGCGACGTCGCTGGATACCGGATTATATTCGCTGGCCAGGAATTCGTCGTCGCCCGGTTGCGCCAAAAACTCGGCCGGAATCCCCGCGAGCATCGGCTCGGGCCCGGACGGCGCGGCGCCCGCGTCATCATCCTCGACCAGGCCCGGCGGCAGGGACTCCGCCTCCGGCATGATGGGAGCGATGAAAGGGTCCACGGCCTCGGGCGGCGGTGCCAGGGGTGGCTGTTCGATGGGCGCCGTCTGAACGGGCCGCGTCTCGACAGGCGGCGGGGCGGCCGGTTCGGGCGCGGGGGGCTGGGCAACGTTTACCGGTTCGGCGGCGACCGGCGCGACCGACGCCGCCCGCTGCTCCCCGGCCGGCGCGGGTGCCCGGACATAGGCTTGGAAATCATATACATTCGCCGCCCGTTCGAGCAGCGACGGTTCCCGGCGGGGTCTGGGAGGTTTCACGCTGTTGCTCACGCCGCCATACCCCGCTGCAATAGCTCGATTCCCATGACCATCCCATAGGCGGCACCCAGCGCGGCCGTCCCACCCAGGAACATTTTCAAGCGCTTGGCCCGCGCGCTGGCCTGGCCGCGGGTGACGACCTCGCCGATCGATCCGATCACCGGCATCCCCATCGTCCGTTGCAGCGACTGGGCGGTGGTGAAGGTCTGACGCAGCTTGGACAGGGCGAAGGCACCGCCGACGCCCAGCCCGATCCCCGCCAGGAACACGCCCGTCAGCAACAGGATGCGGTTGGGCGCGGTCGGCGCACGCGGATAGGTCGGCGGATCGATGACCGAGAAGCGCATCGAATCGGTCTGGTTCTGTGCCTGTCCGCGCAGCGCCACCTGTTCGCGCTGGCGCAGCAACTGGTCATAGCTGTCCTTCAGCACCTGATAGTCGCGGTCGATTGCGCCCTGCTGCGCCGCCGCCTCGGGATTGGTCGACAGGCTGGCGTTCAGCCGGTCGAGGTCGCCCTGCAACTGCGCCTTGCGCACCTTCAGGCTGGCGAGCTGCGCCTGCTTTTCCGCCGCCATCGACTGGAGCGAGAGGTAGAGGGGATTGGGCTGTCCGCCCGCACCGCCGCCGGCACCTTCGGCCTTGGCCGCCGCCTGCGCCGCCGCCATCTGGTTCTTCAACGCGATGACGTCGGGATGATTGTCGGTGAAACCGCGCGCGCGCGCATCGGCCAGCTGCCCCTGCAACGTCGCCAGCCGCGCGCGCGCCGGGCCCACGCTGCCGCCGCCTTCCGCCACGGTGCGCGGGGTCGCGGCCAGCTGTCCCTGCACCGCCGCCACGCTCGATTGGGCGGCGGCGAGATCGCTGTCGACCTGCGCCATTTGCGACCGGGCCAGCCCGATGCGGTCGGCGACCGAACCGCTGCCCGGCAGGCCGCCCATGAACTGGTTCTGATATTCGGCGCGCCTGGCCTCGGCCGCCTGCAACTGCTTCTGGCGCTGGTCGAGCTGACGGTCGAGGAAGCTCAGGCTCTGGCTGGTGGTGTTGCGATCACCGGCCAGATTGGATTCGACGAAGATGTCGATCAGCTTCTGCGCGATCTGCTGCGCCAGCTTGGGGCTGCCCTGCGTGACGGTCAGCTTGAAGATGGTGTCCTGCTGGTTCTCGATTTTGATCGACTGGGCCAGCCCCGCGACCCGCGCGGCGACATCCGCGTCGCTGGAGACGGTGGCGGCCAGGTCGGTGCCGCGCACCACCTTTTGCAGGTTGACCGCCGAGATCAGCGTCTGACGGACCTGATCCACCGACTGCATCTGCGCCGTGGGGCCGTTGCCCATGCCATCGGGCAGCAGTTGCGACGTCTGCACCGCGATGCGCGCGGTCGATTCGTACCGGCTGGGGATCTGCGACACGAACAGCCAGCCCAGGATGCACACGACCCACGCGACCGCCAGCGCCAGCCAGCGCCGGGTCCAGATCGCATGGATCGCAATGCGGATTTCGTCCTGGATAGCGGACACGTGCGCCAGCCCTCCTCAGAACATCGATTCGGGGATGATGATGACGTCGCCGGGTTCCAGCCGGACATTGGCCTTGGAATCGCCCTTGCGCAGCAGGTCGTTGATCTGAATGGCATATTCGCGCTGCTTGCCGGTGTCGCGATCGGTGCGCACCAGCTTGGCCTTGTTGCCCGCGGCATATTGGTTCAGCCCGCCGACCGCGATCATGGCATCGAGCAGCGTCATGTTGGCGCGGTAGGGGATGGAGGCGGGACGCTCGGTCGCGCCGACGATCCGCACCTGCTGGCTATAGGTGCCGGCGAAATTCTCGACGATCACCGACACGATCGGATTGGAGACATATTCCGACAGCGCCTTCTTCATGTCGTCGGCCAGCATCGCGGGCGTCTTGCCCACCGCCGGCATGTCGTTGACCAGCGGGGTGGTGATGCGGCCGTCGGGGCGCACCTGCACCTTGGCCGACAGGTCCGGGTTGCGCCAGACGAAGATGTTCAGCTGGTCGAGCGGGCCGATGACATATTCCTCGCCCGGCACGTCCTTCTTCGCGACATAGCCCGCCGGCGGCAGTTCTGGCCCGCGCGACGCGGTCGAACAGGCCGTCAGCGTCGAGGCGGCGAGCCCTGCGATCAAGAGGGGGCGGGCGAAGGATGCCATGCGAACGTTACTCCTGAACCTTGCGCCCCGGCCGGGGCAAAAGGCAATTGCGCAGCGTCGCTATGCCGCCCAAGAGGTGAACAGAGCGTTATGCCCCCGTAGACGCTGCTAAATTTTCACCGAGCCACGATCTCGTCTGCGGGCCCATGGCCCAGAAACGCCGAAGGGCTGGCACTGGCTCCATAAGCACCGGCCAGAAAGATCGCGACGATGCTGCCCACTTCGGGACAGGGCAGCGCGATCCGGTCGCCCAGCCGGTCGAGCGGGGTACATAGCGGGCCGACGACCGACAGCGTCTGGTCCGCCTCCGCCCCTATCGCATGGGCCAGCGCGAGCGGATAGTTACGTCTGACCACGGTGCCGAAATTGCCGCTGGCGGCCAGCTGGTGGTTGAGCCCGCCATCGAGGATCGCGAACCGCTCTCCGCCGCTGTCCTTGATGTCGACGACATGCGCCAGATAGACGCCCGCCTCCGCCACCAGCCAGCGGCCGAGTTCGATCGCAAAGCGCGTGTCGCTTAGTATCTCCGGTCGGGCGTCCAGTGCCTCGGCCAGCGCGGCCCCGACCCGTTCGATGTCGAGGGGCGTATCGCCGGCGAAATAGGGAATACCGAAGCCGCCACCCAGATTGACCAGCGGCGGCGCCTGCCCCGCCGCCTCGGCGAGGCGCGCGGCGAGCGCGATGGTGGCGGCTTGCGTATCGATGATCGCTTGCGGATCGAGCGCCTGGCTGCCGGCATAGATATGAAAGCCGCGCCAGTCCGCGCCGGCCGCGATCAGGTCGCGGACCAGTGCCGGCACCCGCTCGGCATCGATGCCGAAGGGCGACGGGCGACCGCCCATCTTCATACCCGACCCGCGCAACTCCACATCCGGGTTGACCCGCACCGCCAAGCGCGGCGTGCACCCCAACCGTTCGGCGATAGCCAGTGCGCGGTCCGCCTCACCCTCCGATTCCAGGTTCAGCGTGATGCCCGCCGCGATCGCGGCGGTCAGTTCGGCATCGCGCTTGCCCGGCCCCGCGAAGCTGACCGGCCGGCCGAGGTCCGCCACCTTCGCCAGCTCGCCCGCCGATGCGACATCGAAGCCGTCGACCATCTCCGCCATCGCGGCCAGCAACGGCGGAAAGGGATTGGCCTTGATCGCATAATGAAGGTCGATCGTCGGAAACGCCGCGCGAAACCGCGCCACCCGCGTGGCGACGATGGCGGGGTCATAGACGAATAGCGGTCCGTCGCGGCCCTTCATCCATTCGGCGGCGGTGCGCCCACCGATGACCAGCGCGCCCTGTTGCGCGGTGAATTCGGGGGGGATAGGGCCCATCGGCTTCATGCCGTCATATCCTTGTCCAGAACCGTGCCCAGAACCGTACGGCGCAGGCCGCTGCGGTCCAGCTTGCCATTGGCATTGCGCGGCAGTTCGTCGTGCCAGACGATCCGCGCGGGCTGCATGAAATTGGGAAGCTCGGCCTTCAGCCGTGTGCGCAGCGCCGGCTCCGATGCGGCATCGCCGGCCAGCACCAGCACGATCGCCTGCCCATGCACCAGGTCGGGCACGCCGATCGCCACCGCCTCGCGCGCTTCGCCGCCCGACAATGCGGCTTCCTCGATCTCCTGCGGGCTGATCCGGTTGCCCGCGACCTTGATCATCTCGTCATCGCGTCCGACGAAGCGGAGCAGTCCGTCCACGCCCAACACGACCTTGTCCCCCGACCAGACCGCCCGGTCGTGCCCCGGCGCGGGCCGAAAGCGCTGCGCGGTCCGCTCGGCATCGCGCCAATAGCCCTGTGCGACCAGCGGCCCGGCATGGACCAGCTCGCCCGGCTCGCCCGGCGCCGCCGCGCCGCCATCGGGGCGCAGCACCATGATCTCGGCGAACGGAATGGCTTTGCCGATCGCGTCGGGATTGGCGTCGATCAGCGCGGGGTCCAGATAGGTCGAACGAAACGCCTCGGTCAGGCCATACATGGCGTAGAGATCGGCCGCCGGGAACCGCGTGCGCAGCCCCCTGACCAGCGAGGGCGTCAGCGCGCCGCCCGAATTGGTCAGCCGCCGGATCGGCGCGACCGCCTCCTCGGGCCAATCGGTGGCCAGCAGCTGCGTCCAGAGCGGCGGCACGCCCGCCAACGTCGTCGCGCCGTGCCGCGCCACCGCCTTCACCACGTCACGCGGCGTCAGATAGTCGATCGGCGCGACCGCGCCCCCGGCGACCCAGGTCGAGAGAAGCTGGTTCTGACCATAGTCGAAGCTGAAGGGCAGCACGCCCAGCACCCGGTCCTCCGGGATCAGCCGCAGGTAATGCGCGACCGCCACCGCCCCCAGCCACAGATTGGCGTGGCTGAGCATCACCCCCTTGGGGCGTCCCGTCGACCCCGAGGTATAGAGGATCGCCGCCAGCGCATCCGCATCCGCCGCCGACCGGGGCAACGCGTCACCCTCCCCCGCCTCGACCATGATCCGCGTGTCTGCCAGCACGTCGCCCGGCTCCAGCGTGGCCGCGCGCGGGGCATGGGTCAGCAGCATCGCCGCGCCGCTATCGGCCAGGATATGCGCTACCTGTGCGCGCTTCAGCAGCGGATTGATGGGCACATGGACCAGGCCCGCACGGGGCGCCGCCAGCGGCATCAACGCGGCGGTCCGCGTCTTGGGCAACCAGCTCGCCACCCGCGCACCCGGTGCAAATCCTTGCGCGGCCAGCCACCCCGCCAGCCGCGCGACCCGCTCCTCGGCCTCGGCGAAGGTCAGCCCGCCGTCGCGGTCGAGCAAGGCCGGCGCATCGGGGGCCCCGCGCAAGGCATGGTCGATCGGCAGGGCGACGGGTTCTGGGGGCATAAAGGTCATCTACAGCCGAGGGTTACCGAAAGTCGAGCGAAGGGAACGGAGCATATCGGGGCGCATGCGGCCAAGCCCTCCCCCAACCCCCTCCCGCCTGCGAGAGGGGGCTTTAGGGAACCGGAACGCGCCACTTCTGCTCCCCTCCCGCAGGCGGGAGGGGCTGGGGGAGGGCTTGGGACTCCCATGCAATGGGAATAGCCCGGATCTCTAAATCCATACCAAAACATATGACCCGCCCAGTGACATAGCGCGTCCCCCCCCCTCCCGCCTGCGGGAGGGGGCTTAACCTATACCGCTCCCCCGGTTGCCCAACGCGGCGCGGCGCTCTAACGCGGTCGCAACGATAGGAACAGCAAGGCGACAGGGTTTGGCACTCCAGGCGGACGGTGAGGTCGAAGCGACGGTACGGGGCGTGCTCGCCGATGTGCTGGGGCTGTCGCAGGAGCGTGTGGCGGGGTTCGCAGCCGATACGCCGCTGTTCGGCGCGCTGCCCGAACTGGACTCGATGGCGGTCGCGGGCGTGCTGACCGAGCTGGAGGACCGGCTGGGCATCCTGATCGAGGATGACGAGGTCGACGGCGAAATGCTGGAGACCTTCGGCCAGCTGGTCGCCTTCGCCAACGCCAAGGCGCAAGCTTGATTGATTTCTACGACGGCCCCGGTGGGCGCGAGGCGATGCTGTGCCTCGGGCCCGCGCAAGGGCCCGTCGTGCTGGTCGCCCTGCCCTTCTGGGAGGAAGCGAACCGGACGCGCGTGGTGGCGGTGGCGATGCTGCGCGCGCTCGCCCGCCACGGCATCGGCGGTGTGCTGCCCGACTGGCCGGGCACCGGCGAGAGCCTGGTCGAAACCGAAAAGGCCAGCTTCGCCCAGTGGCGGCTCGCCCATCGGTCGGTTGCAGAGATGCTGTCCGACCGGCGCTGCTACGGCGTGTCGATGCGTGGCGGGGCGCTGGTCGACGGCCTCGCCGATCTGGCGGGGCGCTGGCATCTGGCGCCGATGACGGGCGAAGCGGTGTTGCGCGACGTCATCCGCCTGCGCGCGGCGGCGGGCCTTCGCGGTGACGAACATGGCGTGTTCGGCGCGGAGTCGCCGGTGCGGGTCGCGGGCAACCGGGTATCGCCGCATTTTCTGGCCGAGCTGGCCGGGGCGACGCCGCTCGCCCCCGAGGACCGCCCCTACCGCGTCGTCCGGCTGGGCCATGATCGCGCGGCCGCCGACCGGACCATAGACGCCGTGCCCCCCTGGCGCCGC
>NZ_JBNNOB010000066.1:0-18993 GCF_050274375.1 Sphingomonas sp. NPDC019816 | reverse complement strand
CCCGCGCGCCGCGCCGGTGCCCACGCCGCCAAAGTCCCCGGCGGTGGAGTCGCCCAGGCCGTCGGTCGCCCCACCGCCGCCCGCCGGCGGCGCTTCGCCGGCACCCACATCCTCCATGCCCGGCAGCGGCGGCAGCGCATCGTCATTGTCCTTGGGCGTCATGGCAGCGGTCACGTCGCGCCGGCGCTGCGGCCGCTGCCAGACGATGTTGTACGAGCCGTCGTCCTGGCGGAAGGCCGAGATGTAGAGCGGCTGCGCGAGGCTCGGATCGTCGATCTTGCCGTTGAGGAAGGCCTCGCCGGTCTCGCGCGCGGTGAGCTCGAACAATGCGCCGACCTGCACCCAGGCGCGCGAAGCGGTGTTAAGCGCGTGGATCTCGTAGCGCGGCGCACGCGGATTGGTGCTGCGCACTTCGCGCAGCGCGATCGTGACCGAGACGGTGAGGGTCGACACGCGGCCGATGAAGATGCCGGCTTCGTTCTGTTTGATGGAACCGATGTTCATGAGACTTCTCCTGGACTTGTTGCTCTCGAACCCCTTGTCCGAGACACTTCATCCTCATCCCCTCCTCTCCCCGGCGTTTTCGCCGGGCGGGCGCGCACGCGCCCAATCATCGCCGCGCCTTCCGCGGCGATGGGCTACCCGGTCGTGGAATGTTCGCCCCGGGGGGATCCCGGGCAAGCCGCTTGGAAATAGCGGTGCCCGTGACCGATCGCAGCTATGAGCCGATCAGGTCCAGCAGTGCATCGGCAGCCTTGATCCGGTAGCGTTCCTTGTGCCGCAGCCCGAAGAAGGGGCGAGGCTCGAACGCGATAGAACCGACATGCAAGGAGCCCGCTTTGATTGCCGGCGCAACCACCATTGCCGAGAGGACGGCGATGCCGGCCCCTGCCTCAACGGCAGTTCGGACGCTTTCGTTCGACGGCAGAGTCAGCGCCACGTCGAGCGCATCGGGATCAACACCGAGCGCAAGCAGATAACCATCGAGCGTTGAGCGCGTACCTGAGCCTTTCTCCCGTTGCACCCAGCGGGCGTGACGCAGCCAGACCGCGTCGATGCGCGTGCCACCGAAGGGCTCAGCTCCAACGAGCAGCAATCGATCTTCGCCGATCGGCCAGTGCGCCAGCGCAGGATCATCGACCTCCCCCTCTACGATGCCAAGATCAGCTTCACCGTCATGGACACGAGCAGCCGCCTGCTCGGTGTTGCCGATCGCCAGCTCGATGCCCAGCGCGGGATGGCGTTCGCGGAACTTCGCCAGGATCGGCGGTAACCAATAGGCAGCGATGGTCTGGCTCGCGACGACGCGCAGCGTCCCCCGCTTCATGGAGCCCAATTCGTCCAGCACGATCCCGGCGGCATCGGCGCGCGCGAGTACACCGCGTGCTTCCACCAGAAACAGCCGGCCCGCCTCGGTCAGCGCGATGCCGCGCCCGATCCGGTGAAACAGCTTCACGGCGTGTCGCTCTTCAAGGGCGGCTATGGCGGCTGAGGCTGCCGATTGCGTAACGTTGAGCGCCCGCGCGGCCGCGGTCATGTGTTCACGTTCGGCCACGCCGACGAATATGCGAAGCTGCTCGAGCGTCATGCCCCGCCACTAACCCAATCAATCAGCATTTACGATTGGAATCACAAATAAGCGGCGTTGGAACGATTGATCCTCGCAGATTAGATCGACGGGCGGAAGGAAGCCCGCCATGCCAAGTCTCGCCCGACATCAAACCGGACCGTCTGTAAACCGCGTCAGGAAGCTGGCCGAACTTGCGCCCGGCATCGGACTTTGTGTGGCGGTCTCCGGGGCGGCTTTTGCCTTGGAGACGGGCGAGCGGATGTTGGCGGGCAAAGTGTGGCTCGAGGCGTTGGTACTTGCCATCCTGATCGGCACGACCGTGCGCAGCCTGTGGACGCCATGCGACAGATGGCAAGACGGCATCGCCTTCAGTACCAAATACCTTCTGGAGGTGGCGGTGGTCTTGCTCGGGGCTTCTGTCAGCGCCGCAACCATCGCGGCAGCGGGACTGCCGCTCCTGGTGGGCATCGCAGTTGTGGTGGCAACCGCGATCCTGCTGAGTTTCGGGATCGGACGGCTGCTCGGCCTGCCGACGCGCATGGCACTGCTGATCGCCTGCGGCAACGCGATCTGCGGCAATTCGGCGATCGTCGCTATCGCTCCTGTCATCGGGGCGGACAGCGACGATGTTGTCGCATCCATCGCGTTTACGGCCGTGTTGGGCGTGGTGGTCGTCCTTGGCCTGCCGCTGTTGGGCCTCGGACTTGGCATAAGCGGGGCCGCCTTCGGCACGCTCGCCGGGCTCACCGTTTATGCAGTGCCGCAGGTGATCGCAGCCGCCGCGCCGTTGGGCTCTGCCGCTGCAAACATGGGCATGCTGGTCAAGTTGGTTCGTGTCCTCATGCTCGGTCCCGTGTGCCTGGTCCTGTCGCTCGTTGCCCCACGTCTCGCGCCGCAAATGCCGCCACCCAGCGAGTTGGCCGGCGGAACGCTTACGGCCAGGCGCCTTGAGGCGGCGCACCTCGTCCCCTGGTTCATCATCGGCTTTCTGATGCTGGTTGCCTGCCGCTCTTTGGGGCTGGTGCCAAACATGGCGATTCCATGGATCAGCCGCATCACGACATTGCTGACCGTGATCTCCATGGCAGCGCTCGGCCTCGGTGTAGACGTTCGCAGCGTCACCAAAGCAGGAGCGCGCGTCACGATTGCCGTCGTCCTGTCGCTGCTCGTACTGGGCACGATCAGCCTGACCCTATTGACCGCCTTAAAAATTGCCTGATCGGCAAGAAGCCATCACGCACGAGTTGACCATGTTCAGTTTGCGGCGCTCGCACTGTCCGGAATGCCGGTCACGTCAACCCAGACTTCTCTGCCCGTGTCAGCCCATAAGCGCATGCCTTCTTCCGGCTCGTCCTTGACGATCGTGGCAGGGCCAACACCGCGGAAACGCACGAAACCCTCCTCTGGAAGGCCAGTCGTGCGTCGACCAACTTCCCGAGCATCGGAAGACAGGAAAACTTCGTGAACGGCGACCACTTCGCCATCGTCGTTCGTCACAGCAAAAATCGTCGAGTTGTTCTCGGCGTGATATTTTACGCAATCGGGATATGGGCTGTTTTCGGACATAGGCCTGCTCTGATCATCCTTCTTTGCGGTTAGTCTGCCAGTTACGTTGGACGCTGGCGATCAGAAACCACAGACAACTTCTTAGCGCCAGTCTTGCATGAAGCGGATCCCCCCAGGGGGCTGTGCAAGTCGTAGGCGATACCGGCATGCTATTGCGGCCACCTGGGGTGAAGATCGTCGACGACGAAGATGTGTCTGTCTGACGTCCGATGATCTTCGCGCATATGCGGATGCTCGGCTGAAAGATCGGGATGATTGTGCGCCAGAACGTCGGGATCTTCGGCAGGCCACAGGAACTTGGCCCCTATTACCCCAGCATGCGCCAGAACTGATAACACGACGAAAGCCAGTGTCTGGTCGCCGCCAGCTCCGAGTTGCCCGGCGAGCGGATAGCAGATGAGCCAGCATCCATGGCTAAGGGCAAATTGTGCGGCAAACAATGCCGGTCGATCTTCCGCCTTGGCCGAGCGTTTGAGGAGTCGGCCTGAGGGGGTGACGCTCATCGAATAGGCAATGCCCATCGCGAACCATCCGGCGAGCAGGGCATACCAATAGCTGGGGCTTCCGCCGATCCAGTACGTCACGAGGGCCATGATCGCCAGAAGCCAGGCAAGCATGGCACCTGACAGGAGCATGATCGTGCGGTCCGAAATCCGATCGAGGATTCGCGGCAGGGTGAAGGCCGCCAAAATCGAGCCCGCGCCGAACGCAGCGAGCGTCAGGGCGACGTCCTGTTGTCCCAGGCCAAGCTTGTCCCGCACGATAACGACGGTGTTGACGATGACCATCGAACTTGCAGCGGCTGAAGCAAGCGTCAGGGCAAGCAGGCCGCGCAGCCGGGGGGTACGCAGGTAGAACCTGACCCCCCGTGTGGTCTTGGAATAGACCCCCTGCCCAGTGGTCTGCTGCGTTGGTGCGCGCGGAAGAACCGTCGTCACGACGAGAAGCGCCGAGGCGAGGAAGCCGATCATCGTCCCGGAGAAGAGCCAGTGGAAGTTGATGAGGGTCAGCAGCCCCGCCGCGAGGATCGGGCTGATCAGGCTTTCCATGTCATAGGCCAGTCGCGATAGCGACAAAGCCTTGGTATAGTCGCGCTCGTCGGGCAGGACGTCGGGAATAGTCGCCTGGAATGTCGGCGTGAAAGCCGCCGAGGCGGACTGGAGCACGAAGATCAGGATGTAGATCTGCCAGACCTCGGTCACAAATGGTAGACTGAGTGCAACGCCGGCCCGCAACAGGTCCATCGCAACGAGAAAGGCGCGTCGGGGAAGCCGATTGGCGTAGGCGCCCACAACAGGCGCGACCCCGATATAAGCGACCATCTTGATGGCAAGCGCTGTTCCCAGAACCGCCCCGGCCTCGCCTCCGGCGATATCATAGGCAAGCAGCCCGAGCGCGACCGTTGCAAGGCCGGTGCCCAGAAGGGCAATGACCTGCGCCATCAGGAGATGGCGATAGGTACGGTTCGCGAGGACCGAAAACATGGAAGCTCCTTGAAAGAATCATCCCCCCGGGGGGATAGTATTGCGGCTTGAGCTATCCTCCCAGGGAGGATATGTAAAGCGGACTGGTAACTGTCTGCAGGGTTCATGTCCGAACATCGTCACGAAACACACCCCGCGATCGTCAAGCGTCTCAATCGCGCCGGCGGTCATTTGCGAAGCATCGTTGAGATGATCGAGAACGGCCGTCCCTGTCCGGAGATCGCCCAGCAGTTACACGCGGTGGAGAAAGCGATCGCCAGCGCCAAGAAGACGCTAATCAACGATCATATCTGCCATTGTCTCGCGCACAGCGACGAACCCGACGGCATTGCGAACGCCGTCGAGGAATTCCGGAACATATCGAAATATCTGTGAGGCCGAGCCGTCAGGATTTGCTCGATTGCCGACGTTTTGGGCCGACATGATCGGCTGACACCTCGAGATCGACGGCGAGTTGCTTGAGCATCTTGCTCGCGCCGAGCCGCTCCAGCCCGTCCAGGTGCGGATTGCGGGAAAGCATGGCGAGACGAGACCGAACGATTTGCGCCGCCACCCGCAAAGTATAGGGGTCCACCATGTTATCGGATTTCGGTTCGAGCGCACGGCGGCTCATTCGCTGCTCCTTCGGACCCGACTTTGCATATGGCGAGCGGCATCTTCTGAGGTGCTGATCGCATCGCCAGCGCGGCAGTCCACGATGCTTGCCGCTCTCTGGCATCATGGCACAATGTACGCCCTTCGCGGTCCCGCGCAACTGTGATCGCGCTGTCTACCGGGTCTGGCTCCCTGCATTAAGATTGCGGGTCCGGCGCCAGGCAAATCTCAATGGCAGCACGTCCGATCGAGACTTCAAATGTCCGCCCCTCCGGCACAAACCATTGGACGCGGTTCAGCAGGATAGCGCGCAGCCTCTCGATCAGCGCAGCGTCTTCCCCGAGCAGAATGCTGGTCGCCATCTCCCGTGCATCGAGCAGGAAACGATCATGCTGGGTATCCCAGCTGTCGGCGTCGCGATCATCGCTCGAGGAAAAGCAGGTTCGCTCGAGGAGTTCGGTGAGGTCGTCGGGGGTGATCGCCTGTGCATCGGTGAAGAGGATGATGGCCTCGTCGTAGTTCCAGCAGCTACCGTCATCATATTCAATGAGGATCGGCGCCGGTATGACGATGGTTTCCGTCTGCTCCCCGCCGAACGTCAGGATGAGGTCGAGCCGATCGACGACCCCGGTATCGAGCCCCGTTTTTCCGGGCTCGGCATAGGTCAGGCTGGTGTCACCTTGCTCGATCTCGAAAGCGATACCTGTGATGCGGGAGAGACCGTCATACCACTGATATCCGGCCATGCTATCGTCGGGATCTGCAAGACGACTGTTGAACCGTCCATCGCGGCTCAGCGCGAAATGCGCGGATTGTTCGAACGACGCATCGAAATCCTCGATGATGATGAGGTCTCCGGCGTCGACTTCACTGCGCGTTATCCCGGTATGCTGGTCGGCGGTTGCTGGCCCCCATTCGGACAACCGGGCCTCGGCCTCGGGCAGGGTTACACCCAGCCTCGCGGCCTCGGACCACGCCTCATAACCAAGTCGATGACTGGGAAGGGTCGCGATATGGCGGTAGATCGCTCGCCGCGTGGCCTCGCGCAGCCGCACCAGCGCATCATTCTCGACCATTTCCTTGCGCGCGGGCAGAACAAGCTGCAGCTCAGGCGCATCGAGGATATCGACAAGTACGCTCCAGTGTCGCTGCTTCTCGGTGATGACCGGCAGTCCGCCCGGCACGGTGACCCCATGGAAGTTGATCGTGGCCGTGTAGATGTTCGCGCGATAGTCGTCGAACACGCCGATCCGGACGCCGTCCTCCTCGAAGATCGCCTTTGCGCCGTGCAACCAGTCACGTCGCTCGAGCTTCTGGCCGTTAAGCGCGACAGGGATCGGGCAATGACAGGCGGCGCCGCGCGCCGCGCCGACAAGAGCGCTCGCCCAGAGGGGATCGAGAGGAACGATGATCTCGGTGCCGATTGCCCTGTCACAGGCCTCGACGGGGATCGGACGGCCGTCCTCCCAGGCCTCGGCAGGAATACTGATCGCCCATCCGATGGGCGCCCCGCGCGCACGCGACCGGATGATGATGTCGCGCCCGGCGAGACTGAAGACGCCCATGCCAGCGGGATCCTCCCGCTTTGCCGTCGCGCTGTCCCAACCCGAGCGCCCGAGCGCCAGAACGACCGAGGGGTCATCAATACCGACACCGTCATCGACGATCGAAAGATGCGGTTCGTCATCGATCGACAGAACGTTGAGTTCGATCAGGCTGGCACCGGCGCGCCGGCTATTCTGGATAAGCTCACAGAGTACGTCGCCGATGGTATTGTTGAAGAGACGCGTTACCTTCGTGACGGCGGCCGGATCGACCTGGCTGTGAATGACGGCGGGAAGGGGCATGGAGACGCTCCTGACATCGAGCGGGATTGCTCCCCACTCCGATCCCCCTCCCCTTTATGTTTGGCCGCAGCCGTCAATCGTCCTTGGGAAGCATGAAGGTGAGGACGCGGGTCGTGAGCGCTGGATCGGCGGGATCTTCCGAGCCCCATTCGAGTGTCCGATCGTAATAGTCGATGACGAACCGGACAGTGTGACCTCGAATAATGAACTCGCCGCTATTGCGCTCCCCGATGGCATCGGAGCCGAAGTCATGGCGAGCGGCAGCGCCGAGGATCTCGGCCTGGGCGAGGGCTTCACTGACAAAACCGCCATTGCCAGCGAGAACGGCAAGACAGGTTGCGGTCATGACGACACGCGCCTCAGGATCGCGGCCAAGCCGAACCCTGTCGTTAAGCTCTGCAATGCGGAACAAGCGATCGGTCATTTGCCACTTTCCAATTCAGCAGTGAAACCGGCGATCCATTGCTCCATCGTCGGGCGCTCGCTTACTGGCACCAGGCTCGCGGCATCCTGGAAACGGATCAGATCGGTCGGGGCGTCACGGCGGATCGCCAGGATTTCAGCCTCCGGCAGGAGCATTTCCGTCAGGATGAAGTCAGTGATCCGGCCGGGCCTGGTCTTGGTCGAGCTGCGCCAGAGCCCTTCGACCGTGCGGAGACGAGGTTCCGCACGTGCCTCGATGAGGACTATCAGGCGCAGGCACCATGCTGGGAGCGCACGGACCTCGTCGGGACGGATCGCGCCGCAGAAGAAGCAGCTCGACTTCGGTGGCACCGCAAGTCCCTCAGCCCTTATGCGCGAAACGCAGCGATCTCGGGTCCAGCCCCATTCGCGCAGCGGGTAGCGACACTGGAAAAGCGGATCGTGAATCCCCGAGGCATGGATGAAGCGACGGGTGTCCGCGGGGAGGAGTCATAGCCGATGAAGCGCGTGACTTTCCCTCCCTTTGCCCATGCGGCTTGAGCCGGTCCCCATTGCTTGAGAAAGGCGTCCTGCGGCGCCACCTTCCATTTGAGAGAGCAGCTGTGTCGGCCGAGCGAAATGCTTGGCAAGGTTGCGTTGGTCAGCACATTTTCGAGGAGGGAGAAGTAGGGCGGCCAGTGCTTGAACCGCTTTGGAACATAGCGCACGGTCTCATAGGCGATTCCGCGATCCGCCATCCAGGCTGCCATCATCGCCTGATACTCGTAGGTCTCCGGCTTTTCGCTTCCGGTGTCGGCGGTCAGCACCAGGTCTGGTGGCTCGCCGCGCGCGACGAGTTCGATCAGCAGTGCCGTGCTATCGACCCCGATCCCATAAGCCAGGACCTTCGGGCCCGTCCGGGAAAGATCGATACGATCCACCGGGCGCTGCCTTGAACGCAACGTCATAATCAGCCTCCATGACGAACGACCGCGAGCTCGGCGCGGCTGCGGGCGCGCGCCGGACATCGATCGATGGTGGTTCAGGCGGCCAGTCGGTCGTGGTTCGCCGCAGCGCCCAGCGACAGTTCCCGCCTGAGGCGCGCGGCAAACCTGTCCGGGTCGAGAAGATCGATGACGGCCGAAACCCTGTCACGATCACCCCAATGATCGTCCCGACCGCGCACCCGGCGGTAGGTCACCTCCTGCCCCGGGAACACCACATCGAGCGATAGGCGGACCCAAAGCTCCTCCCCATGGAGGATGATTTCGCCCGATTGAGCTGCGTTTCCCTGCCGTGCGGTGAGCGAATATCGATCCTCCTCCAGGCCAAGGGCATCGGCCAGCCTGCGCAAGGCCGCTCTTCCCTCCCGGTGGAAGGCGCGCTTCGCCATCTCGTCATGAGCTACGCCCCGATACGCCAGCACCGGCAAAGCCGGCAGTGACTGCAGGCGGTCGATAGCCTGCGCACATTCGCTTTCGAGCTGCGCTCGATCGGTGATCTGCGCGCAGAGCGTTTCGAAGTGCCGGGCCAGCAGGATGACAGCCGGGTCGGTCTCGATGTTACAGCCCGCGTTGCGGGCATCCTTGATCGCGGCCTGGACGGCATGGAGGGTTGTCGCGATCGTCGCGAGGCTGCTGGGATCGAGAGCCTGCTGATAGCGATAGGCGACGTCGTAGTTCATCGGGTTTCTCCAGCTGAGAGCTTCCTTCGAGCTCCTCCAGCTTCATCCCCCCTTCCCTTTCCTGCCGCATTGAAGGGCTGGGCCGGTTGCCCCCGCAGGAAAGGCGATCTTGAAACGCCGATTCCGAGTGCCATAATCCCGGCAGTTCGCGCGGACTGTCCGCTCGCTGAACCCGTCGTCGGAGATCGCACTGATGGAATTTGTTGAAGTGAGCAGCAGGGCCGAGTTGCAGTCGCTGGAGGCCGAACTGGTTCGGGAGCGCGCTTCGCCGGGGAGCAAGGTGGAAATTTGCGACCTCGGCGCCTCCGGGTTGGAAGCGCGCTACGTCGTGGCGAGAGACGGCGATGTCATTGCCGGCGCGGCGACCATCGTCGAAGCGAGCTCGGAACTTCACAAGCTTTACGTCCGCCCCGATTATCGAAAGGCTGGCTTAGGCGCGAAGCTGGCTGATCAGGCGCTGCTGTTCGCGAGAGACAATGGCTTTGCGGAGCTGAACATCGAGATGTCCGGGGACAGCGAAGCCTTCTGGGATCGCTGGGTCGGTGACAGGCCCTTTGAGTATCATGGCGAAAGGAAGTTTTCGGTGACCCTCGATTGCGGGGCATCGCCAAGTCCCGCTTGACCGGTCCGCTTTGTTCACGTTACGTTCGATTTGAACGGAGCGATTCCCATGAAGGCCACGATTTTTCACGAGCATTTCGATCTTGATGTGACCCTGCGCGATGCATCCCTCGATCGGCACATCCGTCCGACACAGCGCATGATCGCTGGAGCGTCACTGGGGATGGAGGTCGAGGACGCCTATTATTCCGTTCGCGAACTGCGTGAAGCGGTCCAATGGGTCCATGAGGGGGAGATTGCGGGCAAGGCGCGTCTCGCTGCGATCCTCAGCAACGACGGAACCGACGATTATCAGCGCTGCATCTACTATTGCCTGGCGGGGCGCGGTATCGTGAACATGCTGGACGATCTGATGTGGCTGGAAGATCTTCTGGAACGTCGCGGGCGTGTCGCCGGCAAACTTGTCCGCGCCAAAGTGCGCGCCATGCCGCTGCTCGATCCTTATGTCTCGAAAGAGCCTGACGGCCCGGTCGGTCGGATCGATGCGGGATTTCGGCAGGGCCCGTCCTGGTATCTGGACCCTAGCCTCGCGGACTAGGCGGTCGTTCGCAAGACAGGCGCTCGCCCCGACGCCAGCGCGCAGGTTCGATCCATCGGCCTTGATGCATCCCGACAGAGGTCGCCCTGGCCGCTGCGAACGACGTTTCGTAGCGGGCGGCGCGTTCGGGGTCATTTTTGAGGTACTGCGGTTGCGGAATGGCCAACCCTGCAGCGATCAAGCGATCTCCCAGATCCTCGCCCGCGATCGCAGCAGTCGCTACCTGACGGCCATAGGTGCGACGCTTCACAAGAGTGATCTGCACATCGCTGCCCCGTAACGCGCGGGCCAGGAAGTCCTGGGCAGCCTTTCCGCACGGCCAGCATCCAGCCTTGAGGCCGCATAGCTGGCGCTTTTCTGGCGCATCGATGCCCAGGAGGCGGAAATCCATTGAGAGAGTATCGCCGTCGATCGCGCGGGCAGAGCCCGCAAAGCCGGTCTGTGCGGGTTCCTTCTCTGACGACGCTGTACCGCAGGATACCAGGAACAGCGGAAGGCATAATCTCACGACGCTCAGACGCACAGCAGGACCTCTACTTCATCCTGGCTCGAGGCCTCGGCGACCGCTCGATAGGGCTGGATGGGATCGCCCGTCCTAATGATGCAAGCGCTCTGGCGCGAGGTGAATATCCTGTCCGCCACGCGCTCGGCGTGCGCGCGACTGCACAAGATCGCGCGTTTGGGCGAGAGCGATCCGCTCGTGTTGGAGACTGGCATGATCGACCTTTCGTAGGAATGGAGCCGACGACACGGTCAGGCAAAGAGGGTCTTATGGATGCGGGTCATCGGAACGAGGCTCCAGTCCCGTTCCATCAACCGGGTGATGCGGTAGCCTCGTTGAGAAACGGGGTCCCGCAACACTATGCGACGGCCACGCCTCTCGACAACGAACTCGGTCCCGATATGACCATCGGTGAACGTAACGGTCTGCGCCATACGAATGGTGTCGCCATCGTTGAGCCGGCGAGATCTGCGCTCGAGATTCGCACGGCAGCGCCGACGCCAGTCAAGGGCATGCTGGTTATCCGTTTCGGTCAGTAGGTCGAGAATTCTCGCGGGGCAATCTGCCTCATAAGGCCCCATGTGTTCGGTAAGATCCTTGTATCCGAAAATCAGCCCTTCGCGATCTTGAGGATTCCAACGCACCAGGCAGACGATCGCAAAGATCTCGCCGCCCACACCGCCGTTCATCACCTGCGCAGCGGCATAATAGACCCTGTTTCGCGGACAGGCAGAGGCAAGGACGCGCAGGCCGCTAGTGCCGCCGGCCTCAACCTGCCGCTCATAGGTGAATTGCGCGTCGAGATAGGCGCTCGCCGAAGCGTGACCGCCGAGCGATCCCCGGGACATGTAAAGCCAGCCCATTATGCGGCCTCCAGCATTTGGGATGACGGACGCTGTTCGGCCTCAACCGCGTCTGATGGCTGAGTGTCGCCAAATGCGCGCAGATAGGTCATCGCCTGCTCGGCCTTGGCGGCGGCATGGATGATGGCGCTCTTGTCGCCCCGCAGGATCGACAGCCAATGGCCGACATAGCTCGCATGGCTCTGATGCAGTTCGTTTGGGAGCCCAAGCTCGGAACAGCCAAGCCCGGCCCCGATCTCCGCAACCAGCTCCTCGAACGCATAGGCCTGGTCGCCGAACCGTTTTCCGAAGGTGCGGGCAAGCCTGCTGGCATGGCCCGTCCAATGGACACTTTCGTGCAGCCGGGTACTGGCATACAGGTCCATGCTGTCGAAAGATGCCGCTTTGGGCATCTGAATATAGTCGTGCATGGGGCTGAAATAGGCCTCGCTCCCGCCATGACGCACCGTCGCCGGGATCCGGGCGAAGAAACGGTCGATAGTCTCCTGGCGCTCAGACGGCTTCGCTTGGGCTTCGACCTCCGGCTCGGCGTAGAAATAGGCCGGCAGTCCGTCCACCTGATCTGCATTGAAAACCAGATAGTGCCGCAGAAAGCGGATGCTCTTCTCCACCGATAGTCCGGTCACGGTACTGACCGCGGTTTTCTTGAACTGGGAGAAATAGACCGAGACCGCACTCCGCTCGCCCTTGCGAACATGGGCGCCGAGCTGTTCGGCCTGTCGATAGGTCATCCAGTAGCGCGAGGAATAGCCGCGGCTGTCGGCCAGGGCCCAAAGGTAGAGAGCGTTGATCCCCGTGTAGTTGGTGCCGCAATGGCGCAACGGTCGTTGCCCTTGGCCAGGCGCGCTGCGCCAGGGTCGCTTCCAGGGCGGGACGCCCTGCTCGAGCTTTTCAAGGATGAGGTTCGTAATTTCCGCGGCAACGTCGCGCCGCACGGCTGATGGTTTGGGCATTGCAATGTCCCTCCAAAGACGGCGAAGGCCACCGGCGCGATTGCGCGCCGGTGGCCTTCATGAGGTTCGGCAGAAAGCCGGCTCAGGCGGCGGCGACCATTTCCTCCGGCTCTTCGACCAAGAGTTCGCCGTGCTGGCCTGCTGCATGGTCCTGCAAATCGGCATCGGCGGGTCCGTCGACCTCCTCGCCCCGCAGCGGCTCGACCGGCGCGGTGTCGAGGAAACGCATCGCATCGGGCACCCATTTGAGCGCAGCCTCCTTGACCTCGGCTTCCACCATGGCCTCGCCAGCAAACAGCTTCTCGCAGCTCGACGAGATGTCCGGCTTCTTGGCTGCCGCATAGCGGCCAGAGACGGCGGGACCGCCGACATCGTGGAGGAGACTGAGCAACGCTGCCTTGGGAACCCGATCGAAGAAATTCACCGAAGTGGGGCGCCACCACGCCGCAACATCGATGTCCATTATCGTCGCGAGGCGGTTCTGCAGCGCATTTTGCGCAACCGCACCATAGCCATCCTTCGCCTCGAGCGATGCCGCGACGATGTAGGCGAGCCACCCGGCCTTGGAATCATCGTCGAGATCGCGGAATGCCTCGAACCGAGCGACCGGATCTGCCGGTTCGGTCCAGCCCGCATCCAGCGCTTCATGCGCCTGCGCGAGATAGGTGCGGGCGCTGGTTACAGGCTGCTCGCCAACGACCGGATCTTGTGGCGAGGATGCGCGGATCGTCGAGCCATGCTTGGCAAGACACTGTTTCCGGCCATCGATCATGACGAAGATGGCGTAATCGAGCGCCAGCGCCGGGTGCTGAATGAGGTTCGCAGCGAGAACATCGCGGCGCTGCATCGCAAGCTCCTCAAAGAGCCTCATGCTGAGCGCCTTCCCCCCCGGCGCGACCGTATCGGGCCGCGGGGCAGCGGCCTCGCCGCCACCGGAGCCGCCGATGCCGGACGTGTCGTTTCCGTCCGGTTCTTCCCTGGGCGCCGCGTCATCGAGCACGCCGCCGTTCGCATCGAGACGTAGCGGCCGTTCGCTATAATAAGCGGTATCCAGAAGCATCTCACCGCGCGCTGTCAGCGTGAGAAATGCCCCTACCAGCGGTCGCAGGGCATCCGGGAGGACGCTGGGTCGATCATGGAGCGCGCGGCGCTCTTCGTCGAGACCGTCATACTCGGCGTCGAGAAGACTGAACGCGTCCTCGGTCGTTTCCTCATCGTCCATTGCCGCCTGGATCGCCTCGAGACGCGCGTCGATCTCGTCGACACGCGCGCGCTCCTCATCCGAGAATGGCAGTTGCGGAAGCATGACCCGGTAGAGACCGGCGGCGGCGTTGTAGGTGTGAGCCGTCGCGATCGGTCGGATCCAGGCAAGGCCGGTCTCCTCGCCGATCCGCTTGGCTTCGGCTTCCATCTGCTCACCGCCGAGGCGTTGGGCGATTTCGGGATTCACCCAGCGGTCGCCCCCTTCGCTGAAGAGATCGCGATCGACGGCTCCGCCAGCGGCCACATAGGCTGCCTCGCCGACCAGCTGCGCGATCGGATCGTTCGCCTTCATGGTCTCGTTGGCGATCGCCCGGCGGATGGCATCGGCGTTGATGTAGCTGTGCTGGCTATAACTGTTGTAGATGAGAAGCTGCTTTTCCCGGTTTTCCGTCGACGCATAGGCCTTTGCGAGATCGAGCGTCAGTTCACCCGCTGCCAGGGCATCGAAGATCGGATCAGCGAGATTGGCGAGCCGCAGCCGCTGCTCGATGAAGCGTCGCGTCTGGCCGAACCGCTTGGCAACCGCATCCACATCGCCGTCGACCCCCAGGAAGTGCTGGAAGGCACGGCATTCTTCAGCCGGCGTGAGCTTGAGCTGGTGGAAATTTGCCGCCAGCGACGTTTCCGAGAGCGCCGCGTCGCTGTCCTTGAGAACCAGGACCGGCACGTCGAATACTTCAGGGTCGATCGTCCCGCGCTCGGCAAGTAGCAGGAGGCCGCGCAGTCGGCGTCCGCCGTCGAATACCTCGAACGTTCCGCGCGGGCGGGCGGGCGTGACCAGCAGGTTCTGAAGCACGCCGCGCGCCTCGATATCGGCGGCCATAGGCTCGATCGCGAGCTCCTTTTCCGGAGCTGTGCGCACATTGATGGGCGAGAGGCGAAGCTTCGCCAGTTTCACGGTCTGAATCACGAGAGGAACTCCTTCTGACATCCGGACCAACCCGGACATCATCCTCGATCCCCCTTCCCTCTTGCCCTGGTCCGCTTGCAATCAGCCACAGGGGCGGCATGCAGTTCCCAGGGCCGCCGCACGGCGGTGTCGCGAAGCGCCGGTCCCAAAAGGTCTTTCGCAGCCGATAGGCCGAACAGATGGAAACAGGCCCGTGAGTTACGGGCCAAGCGTGCCGCCGCGAGGCAACCTGATGGTCTCTTTAGCCTGTGTCTGGAAAACCGACACCTCAGTCCTATTTGGAGTTGAAGAGCATGAGGGGATATTTGTGTTTGAGAATGTGGCGAAAAACCAACATTATGTCTGGAAACACTATCTGCTTGCGTGGGCCGTCGGCGATCGGGTGACGTGTCGCCGGCAGCGTGATCGCTCGACCATCACCACCAATCCCAAGAATATCGCCAGCTCGCGCTATTTCTATGAACTGGCGGAATTCTCAGACCTCGAACTGCAATATCTTGATAACGTCGCCAAGCGCTCCCGAACCGAACTTGGTCGTAAGGTCAACGGCAACTTCGTGGACATGTTCACCGTGACTACAAAGTTAAGGCGCTTGGTCGCCTCACTGCCGCCACGCGACGATGAGACACGCGCACAAACGGAAGAGCTGCTGCGGAACGCCGAACGCGGCCTCGGCGAATCTTGGCATGTCCTTATCGAACACAAGGGTACGCCCTATCTCGATCGCCTTCGCACCGGCGATGCATCCTTCTGGACGGACGCAGACGAGGCAATCGACTTCTGCTTTTTCCTGGGAGCCCAGTTCACCCGGACAGCGCGTATGAGCAAGGCCGTAAGAACCGTCGAGCTACCGCTGGGACTGGATCTTGCGCGCCTGTGGCCGCTCGAAAGCCACATGTGGGGCACCGAAATCGGAGCCGGCTTCATGCAGAACCGCGCAACCACGCAGGCGACGATCCTGACGAACGAGACAAGTGTTCCCTTTATCACCGGCGATCAGCCAATCATCAATCTGCGGCCTCAGGCAGACCCGAAGTCGGTGTTTTATTATCCCATCACGCCCAAGATCGCGCTCCGGTTGACGATAGCGGAACCTGGCTGCAGCGTGTCGACCGAAACGGTCTCTCAATTTGAAGCCGAACGTCTCAACCACCAGATGTTCGAATGGTCCGACGATCAAATCTATGGGGTCGATGGAGACTATCTCGAAGCAATGACAAACCTTCCCAAGACGGAAAGGTTTTACGCTGATTGTTAGGCCAATGCGAAGATATGGCTCGGCTCGCAAGCCAATCTTGTTAATGACCGCCTGAAGATTTTGCAGACCGATACTAAAAACATTTGAATAACATCTACTTGCCGATTTCGTTACGCCAGCAACCGCGCTAGAAGCTTTTTGGACAACTTCGAAGCGTGAGGGTGCTGGTGAGCGACCGTGATGACGAAGCGTATTTGGCGGCCGTCGAAGCCATGCTGTCCGCAGAGGGCATGGCTGAGGCGGCCGAACTGCTGCGTGAGGCCGAAACTGAGGTCGTCGAAACCGGCTATGATAACTGGAACGGCGGCACCCGCCTCTACACCGTCTATCTGGCGATCGATCCTGCCGAATATGGGCGGCTTGGCGCCAAGCGCGATACGTTGCAGGAGCAGATCTCTGCTCGGGTAAGGGCTGTTTTCGAGCAGGACGACAACACGGGCTTCAGCGCCGCAATCCGGCCCAGGATACGGGCGCGTCCGGACTGGCGCTCGGCCCCGGCAACGCTTTCCCGCCGCACCCGGCGCAACATTATCGACGGCATCAAGGTGGACAGGATCGCCTGGATGGGGGCCATTAGCGACGTGGAGTTCCTCGAGCGCCTCTGGGATCTCAAGGCCATGCCTTCGACAGACGACCGATTCGAGAACGCGGCCGGCGATATCTGGCAGCATCGTTACAACAACGACGATTGGGATGACGACTGGATCTTCGGGGACGAGCGCTTCAACCTCATTGACGGCTCCGCCGATCGGTTTCTCGCCTTTCTGGCCGAGATGGTCCATCCAGTCGTGCGCCCCGATCGCAATCAGGCGCTGGAAATCGTGCGCAACTTCAATGACCAGTTGCGACCAGAA
This sequence comes from Sphingomonas sp. NPDC019816, assembly GCF_050274375.1. Taxonomy (NCBI): domain Bacteria; kingdom Pseudomonadati; phylum Pseudomonadota; class Alphaproteobacteria; order Sphingomonadales; family Sphingomonadaceae; genus Sphingomonas; species Sphingomonas sp. NPDC019816. Next base: position 2,084 of record NZ_JBNNOB010000066.1, on the reverse strand, counting down.
GGCTGGACGCTCGAGGAGATCGAAAAGATCGCCGGGCGGCCTCGGTTCGTGGCCAAGGCGGTTTCAGATATGGGCGGGCGTGCGGTCATGCGGGCCAAGACCGTCGCCGACGCGCTCGATGCTGCATGGATGCAGAAGGAAATCGAGCGGGTCGAAAACGCGATCGATCGCGACCCGGCGCTTGCGATCGGCACAGCCAAGGAACTGGTAGAGAGTTGCTGCAAGTCGGTGCTGACGAAACGCGGCGTGGAATATTCGAGCGGGGCCGACCTCCCTGCCCTGACCAAGCTCGTGGCGAAGGAGCTTGGCCTCGTTCCGGAAGACATTACCGATGCGAAGAAGGGTGCTGACACGATCAAGCTGATCCTGCGTAACCTGGCCGCACTGACGCAGTATCTGGCCGAGCTTCGCGGCCTTTATGGTTCAGGCCACGGGCGTGACGGCCGACATCGAGGTCTCCAGCCTCGACATGCACGCCTCGCCGTTGGGGCAGCCGTCTCTTTCATCGATTTCGTGACCGAGACGTTCCGTGAACGCCAGTTGCGCGACGATGCAACGAGTGTGGCTCCCAAACCAGCGACGATGGCCAAATCCTGATCGACCCCCAGTCAACTCGCGGAGGCCATCGTTGCCCACATTTGACCATCAATTCACCGCCGCCAACGGCACTGTTACGACCAACTCGGTCAGCCTGACGGTCCAGGAGATCGAGGACGCCGGCGTTCTGGAAATCCTGCAATCGCCAGGCGCAACGCTGGGCCATTGGCAATTTCTCGGAGCGCTGCTGGATCCATCGGTCGGTTCCTTCAGCTTCCTTCAGCCACTCGGTCATGCCCGTGAGGTGAAGACAGCGATATCGGGGCTTTTTGGACGGTTCGTGGCGCGCGCATATGCCACCCGGCATCTCGGCCTCACCCATTTTGCGCATGTCAGGAAGCCGCCAATGGCGCTTGGAGGCGTCATGCAAGGACAACTTCGACGCGTTCCCAACCGGCGCGGCGACATGCCTGATTGGGTCGCCTGGGGCGCAAGCACGGGCATGGCAATTGTCGAGGCAAAAGGCTGTCACGACGGAAAAGGGCCGCAAGCGGCCTTAGACCGGGCCTATACCCAGGCGAACCGCGCGGAGATCAGAATTGGGCGGCGCCGTGCCCCATTCAAACGCTACGCGATTGCAACGCGCTGGGGATTTTCCAGTCCCACGGTGTCGGCGCCTATGCTGTGGGTGCGCGATCCGGACGAAGAAGCGGAAATCAGCGACGCTGAACGCGAGAGCCTGGAGGTAGCCATGGCGCGCTGGCACATCGCATCGCTGCTGACTTCGCTCGGACATGCAGAGCTTGCGAAACCTCTTGTCGAGCTGACGAGGCATCGCTTCAAAAACAAGGTCGCGCACGCGCAAGCCCAGGCCCGCGCCGTTCTGAGCGAACTCACCCCGATGATGGTCGACGGCGACGCTGCGCCGGAGCAACCGGTTATCGGCGGCTATGTAGGTCGCGCGGGCCTTTTGAGTAGCGGCCCGATCGACGAGAGCGAGATTGCGGTCCTGCGCAAACTTTCGCTCCGCCCAACGTTCGTGGGCGTAGAGCTCGACGCGATCAAACGGGCGATTGAAGGTATTACCCCTCGAGGAGCGACGGACGGGAAGACCGAGACGCTTCGAGATGGTGAAGATGGTGCCGGAAGCTGGGTGATCAGGCTCGATGCGGATGAGCGTCGTGTCGCGCCGCTCGCCCGGAGGACGTGACATGGCTCTGCCGCATTTCGATCTCCCCGAGCGAGATATCCCGCTGCAGCTGATCTGGCCGGTAGCCGGAAATCCGGTGGCGATGTTGAGCTTCGAGACCCCGCAGCAGTGGCGTGCGTTCGTCGCGGAGATGGCGCTCGATCCAGCCATACCGGATCCCACACGTCTCAAATTCGAGCGCGCGCTCAAGCTCTTCTTGTTGGGTTGGCTGGACGCCGACCTCATGAAGGGAGCCGAGCTGATTGAGGTGGTCCCGCCTTCTTGGACAGGTTTGCGGCTAAGTTAAGCTAATCCCGGTTGTCATTCACGCCGCCTGTTTGATCATCAGATCATGGGG
>NZ_JBNNOB010000065.1:0-19061 GCF_050274375.1 Sphingomonas sp. NPDC019816 | reverse complement strand
CGCAAACGGTGCACCCGCCATACCCGTCACGCTGCTCGACGAAGGGGGTCCCTTTTGGACGCCGATAGGGGGTCCTTTTTGCACGCCGATTGACACCTACGGTCACATTCATCAGACGTCCTTTCAGCAGTGTGTTCGTTGCAACTCATCAACTGTGGCGGATGCAAATGCGCCTCGGCTCCATTGTTGGATACCGAGGCGCACCCATGGCTGGGTGTTGCGTTGATCAACACCCAGCCACCTGGCCGACCCAAGGGCTCAGGGGGACTGGGGGGCAGCCCAGAGGAGGCCGGCCATAGGGATGCGCGGCTTACTGGCTACGGTCAGCGAGCCACTTCTTCATGAGCGCGATTTCTTTCTCCTGCGCATCGATGATGGCCTGCGCCAATTTGCTCACTTCGGGATCGGAGCCGTGATCGAGAACGACGCGGGCCATGTCGATCGCGCCTTGATGGTGCGGGATCATGCCGCGCAGGAAATCGAGGTCAGCGTCCCCGCTGAACTCAATCGCCATGTCCGCATGCATGCGGTTATTTGCGACCTGATAATCGCGAATGACAGGGTTATCCGACAGGCCTTCGGCCTGATGCTCGCTATGTCCTTCGTGCTTCACGACTGCACCTCCTCGGCGCTTTCGACCAAAGTGGTCGGATAGCCATCGTCCGCCAGCGCCTTCTGGATATCTTCCTGGCTTGCGGTGGTGGTCACGGAAATGGTGCGCGACACGGTATCGGCCTCGACAGTGGCCGCAGGATCGACCTTGCCGATCGCCTCGTTGATGTGCCGGACGCACGATCCGCAGGTCATGTCCTGGACGTGGAACTGCATCGGGATTCTCCTCAAAATTCGAGTTCGTCCCGTAAGAAATGGGGCTTGCCATCGTTGGAAGGTCAACCCGCCCGGCCAAAAAAACTTGAACCTTGACCTTCCAATGATGGGAAGCCTCACATGGGGTTGGTCAAGTTCGCGAGAATCGAGGAAGCGGAACATGCTGGCCGAAAAATCCCCCATCGAAACAGATGTTTCGACAATCACCCTGCCCATCGAGGGTATGACCTGCGCGTCGTGCGTGGGCCGCGTCGAACGCGCAATCGGCAAGATCGAAGGCGTGAGCGCGGTCAACGTCAATCTCGCAACCGAGCGGGCAAGCATCACGACGGGAGGCCCGGTCAATCGGTCCGAGCTGGTAAAAGCGGTCGAGTCGGCGGGCTATACGGTGCCAGCAGAAACCACAGAACTTACCGTGCTCGGCATGACCTGTGCGTCATGCGTCGGGCGCGTCGAGCGTGCGCTCAAGGCCGTGCCGGGTGTGGTGGAAGCGAGCGTCAATCTGGCGACCGAGCGCGCCACGATCCGCGGCGCGGCTGACGCAAAGTCGCTGATCGCTGCCATCGCTGGCGCGGGGTATGAAGCAAAACCTCTGGCCGCGAAGGCCGCCGATGCCGATGACGGCGACGATCGAAAGGAAGAGGAGCGCAAGCTGCTCAAGCGCGATCTCACCATCGCGGTGATCCTCGCTCTCCCGGTCTTTCTCATGGAAATGGGGTCTCACCTCATTCCCAGCGTCCATATGTACATTGCGATGTCGATCGGCATGCAGACGAGCTGGTACATTCAGTTCGCGCTGACGACCCTCGTGCTCGCAATTCCAGGCTTTCGTTTCTACCAGAAAGGCCTCCCGGCCCTGATCCGGCTCGCTCCGGACATGAACTCGCTCGTCGCGGTCGGCACGCTGGCGGCATATGGCTATTCGCTTGTTGCCACTTTCGCTCCGACGCTTCTCCCGCCAGGGACAGTGAACGTCTATTATGAGGCGGCAGCGGTCATCATCGCGTTGATCCTGCTCGGCCGCTATCTGGAGGCGAGGGCAAAAGGGCGCACGTCCGAGGCGATCAAGCGTCTCGTTGGCCTCCAGGCCAAAACAGCGCGCGTACGCCGTGCCGACGGTACGGTCGAAGTTGCCGTCGCAGACGTCGTTGCGGGCGACATCATCGAAGTTCGGCCCGGTGAACGGATCCCTGTCGACGGCGAGGTTATCGAGGGCGAAAGCTACGTCGATGAATCCATGATCACCGGTGAGCCAATTCCGGCCAGGAAAGCGGAAGGGGCGAGCCTCGTCGGGGGCACTGTCAACCAGAAGGGGGCTCTGGCATTCCGCGCAACGGCAGTCGGCGATGCCACCATGCTGTCCCAGATCATTCGCATGGTCGAGCAGGCGCAAGGATCGAAGCTGCCGATCCAGGCGCTCGTGGACAAGGTGACGATGTGGTTCGTGCCCGCTGTCATGGCGGTGGCCGCGCTCACGTTCGGCGCCTGGCTGGTATTCGGTCCGTCCCCGGCCTTGACCTTCGCGCTGGTCAATGCGGTCGCGGTCCTCATCATTGCCTGCCCCTGCGCGATGGGTCTGGCGACGCCTACAGCCATCATGGTTGGCACCGGGCGGGGAGCTGAACTGGGCATTCTGTTCCGCAAGGGAGAAGCGCTGCAGCTGCTGCGTGATGCCAAGGTCGTCGCCGTCGACAAGACCGGCACGCTGACCGAAGGCCGACCTGCGCTGACGGACTTGCAGGTCACGCTCGGCTTCGACCGGTCGGCCGTTCTCGCCCGGATTGCGGCAGTAGAGGACAAGTCCGAACATCCGATTGCCCGCGCTATTGTCGACGCCGCTCTTGCCGAGAAGCTTAGTCTCGCTGAGGTGGCCAACTTTGAATCCCTGACCGGGCGCGGTGTTCGCGCCGAGGTGCTTGGCGATCGGGTCGAAATCGGGGCGGATCGCTACATGCGCGAGCTTGGTCTGGACGTCACCGCTTTCGCCAAGACAGCATCACGCCTGGCCGCTGAAGGCAAGTCGCCCCTCTATGCAGCGATCAATGGCAAGCTTGCAGCCGTCATCGCTGTGGCTGATCCCATCAAGGAAACGACCCCTGCGGCCATTGCCGCTCTTCACGGTCTCGGCCTGAAGGTTGCGATGATCACCGGCGACAATCAGCACACCGCCCAGGCGATCGCGCGCCAGTTGGGCATCGACGAGGTTGTCGCTGAAGTCCTGCCTGACGGAAAGGTCGAGGCCGTACGCCGCCTGAAAGCAGAATATGGTCGCCTCGCCTTCATCGGTGACGGCATCAACGATGCACCGGCGCTTGCCGAGGCAGACGTCGGGATTGCGGTCGGCACGGGCACGGACATCGCCATCGAGGCTGCCGACGTCGTGCTGATGTCGGGCCACCTCAACGGCGTGGCGTCGGCGATCGCGCTCTCTCGTGCCACGATCGGGAACATCCGCCAGAACCTCTTCTGGGCCTTCGCCTATAATACGGCGCTCATCCCGGTCGCTGCCGGTGCTTTATGGCCGATCTGGGGCATCCTGCTGTCACCGGTGTTTGCTGCCGGCGCGATGGCAATGTCGAGCGTGTTCGTCCTCGGTAATTCGCTGCGGCTTCGGGGATTCCAACCCCCGGAGGGATCGACTGGCACGCTTGAAAAGGGAGCGGGGCGATGAACATCGGCCAAGCAGCCAAGGCGTCCGGCGTCTCCGCTAAGATGATCCGCTACTATGAGCAGACTGGCCTCATTCCAAAGGCGGATCGCCGGGATTCAGGTTATCGGGACTATTCACCGGGCGACGTCAACATGCTCCGTTTCATCCGACGCGCGCGGGACCTTGGGTTCGCGGTGACGGAGATCAACGAGCTCCTCAACCTGTGGCGCGACCGGTCGCGCCACAGCGCCGACGTCAAGCGGATTGCGCAGTCGCATATTTTCGAGCTGCAGGACCGCATCAAGGGGCTCAACCAGATGGTCGATACGTTGCAGGGGCTGGTGAGTTGCTGCGCCGGCGATGACCGTCCAGACTGCCCGATTATCGCGGATCTTGAAGAGCCTTCATCGGGAAGTGCGTTACCGGCCCCGGCCTCTGTCGGAATTGGCCGCCTGCGTCATCGACCCTGAAGTCCTCTGTGCTCTCCGGTAATTCACTGAACATCGTCGCGGATTGGGGGACGCCGATGGTAGAGAGCTTATCAGGGAAGGCCAAGACGGACGGAACGGTAGAGGGGGAGTGCATCAATGGCCTTGGAGTTCCGGCAGGGGTGGGGATGGCTGGTACTCGCTGCGCTCACGGTTTCCACCATCGGCGATGAAATTACGCTTCTCACGCTTATGTTTCGGACCGCCGAAGGTTCATCGGCATATGGCGTCCCAACCCTGCTCATCGCGGAGCTGCTTCCCGGCCTGATCGCCGCCCCTTGGGCGGGGCGGCTGATAGATCGCAGGGACGCAGCTCTGGTGCTGATCGTCGTCTCGGCACTGCAGGCAGTCGTGATCGCGATCGTCGCAGCTATCCCGCCGATGACCCTCGTCGGTGCGGCGGTTCTGAGCCTGCTGTTCACAATCAGCAGTGCCGCCACCTTTGCGCTCATTCCGGTCCTTTCCGGCGCGCTCGGCATGACGCTGGCGCGCGCGAACAGCTATCTCGAAATCGTCCGTAGTTTGGGCATGCTGGCAGGTCCGGTCGCAGGTGGAATCCTAATCGGTTGGATCGGGGCCAGCAACGCACTTATGGTCGATGCCACCAGCTTTGCCGTTTTGTGCTGCATCGTAGCTATGAGTGGCCTGCGCCGCAGACCCCAGAAGGAAGAAGCGGCAGAGCCTGATCTGTTCGCCGACTACCGCCCATTACTCGGTAATCGAAGAATTATGGTGGTCACGGGCGCGCTGAGCCTGGAGGTTTTTGCCACGGCAATTGCTGACGTCGCTTTCGTTTTCCTGGTGATGATGACGCTGAAGAGCGGGCCTGTTGCATTTGGCGTGCTTACCGCCCTCTGGGCCGCCGGGATGCTCCTTGGCGCGACGATGGCCGAAACCGTCATCGGCAACAGATTGGGAGCGACAGCGTTCGGGACGGCTGGGGTCATGGGGGCGACCATGCTGCTGATCGGCCTAGCGCCAAGCACACTGGCGATCGTCGCCATCGCGTTCGTCGCCGGCGGCGGGGCTAACAGCATCCACAACGTTGCCGTGCGAACGTTGCTCCAATCCGAGTGTCCGCCGGCCCAACATGGCAAGGTTGCTGCAATCTACGGCGCAGTCACTCGGACCGCCACTATTGGTGGATACGTCGCCGGCGGGCTGTTTGTCCCGGATGATGCGCCGAGCGCTTACCTCGTCGGTGGAATGCTGGGCGTTGCAGCGGGCATGGTCGGGTGGCGAGTTTTTAATGGCAAGTGGAAGACGGCTTAAGCCTCAGCCGACCTCTGGAGGTCGCATATACTCCCGGAAATCCTTCATTTCTTCCGCGGTCGGCACCGGCGTGGTAGGCATGAAGCGGATCGTTTCGGCGAGGTCGCGGCGAGTATGGTAGCCTATGATTGAGCCGCCGACGCTCAGTTCATATTCCATGCTGCCTGTGTAGCGATTGGGCATCGCGAGCCCAGGCGCAAAGGCAATCGGTTTGTTCTTGGATTTGCTGCCGCTGACCTCATGCTTGGCAAGGGCAATGCGGATAAACTCGATCGTCGTGAACCCCATCTCGGTCCGCGCCAGATCATCGCGCATCCGTTGTACAAGCTCGGGATTGTCGCGGGCGATTCTGAGCTGCTGCGCGCGAAGCTCCCGATCGTAGTGCTGGTAATTGACCTCGCGTTCCAGATGGGCTGCTTTCAGATCGAAGCCGCCGCTGGACGCAAGTCGGACCACTTCGTCGCACCGCTGGCGCCACGTCCGCAGCAACTCGTAAGCTGCGTAGATCCACATGGGCGAGAGAGCCGTCAAAAGCGCCATCGTCTCAAGCGGTCGATCGTCATCGTGCATGTGCCGCAGAACTTCGCGCTCCATGCCGTTGAGGACATTGTCGATCAGCTCCAGTTGCTGACCCTGCATGACCAGCCAGGGATTGTCGCTGAAACCAGCGAGCGCGTTAAGGGCTGCCGTGAGCTCGGTGGGACCGATATCCTCGGCTCGCCTTGGTCCCGCCTGATCGTCGACTCGAGGCCAGTCATCCTCGCTCATACCGGCGCCTCGCAAGGCTCCAGGATAAGCTGGAGAAGGTCCCCCGGTAGCATTTGTGCGTCGGTGATCGAGAACAGGGTGTCACGCGGGAGTAGGATCTCAAATTCCCCCTGAGCGGCGCCGTCGTGCATGTCGATCGCAGGCGAGCCGGCCGGCAGCCGAAATTCCAGCATGGTGGGGCGGCTCTGGTTGCGGCTGCGCTTGTCGAGGAATGCGTCGCACCAGCTTCGCTCCGTCGATGTCGAGATGTATCCGGGATAACGATAATGCAGGCCCACAAAGCTGGCCGGTGCCCCCTCCAGGGCGCCGCGAACACCCCAGCCATGGCCATGGCCCGACCAGAGCGTCTGCGCACTCAACAGGCGCGACATTGAGAAAACGGCGTCGATGGCGTCGCGTTTTGCACGCGCGCCGGATGAAAACGTGCCGAAGTTCGGATTGTGCGACAGTGCCTCGGTGCGCCCCTGCGCGATCGCATGAAAAAAGGTCGAATCCGCCCCATAGCTTCGCAAGGCCAAGTGCTCTGCCTCGGTTAACTCTCGCTCACGGCCGATCAGGCCGTTTGCAGTTACGATGAGTGCTGTCACAGAAAACCTTCCCCCGCGTGCTCGCGGAACCGCTCATGGTCCCGCACATATTCGGCGACCATCTCGAGCGACGAGTGGCGGCTATGCTCTTTCATCTTGAACAGGTTCGCGCTTTGCCGCCCCGCTTCGGTGAGGAAGCCGGCCCTCAGCGAATGGCCAGAGAACAATTCAGGCGGATAGCCGGCCGCTACGGCTGCGGCCTTGACCACAAGGGCCACGCCCTGCGCGCTCATCGACTTTTCAGTGAGACGACCCTGCGGCGTGAGCTTGCGGAACACCGGACCGCTGCAAATCCCCGCCTTTTCAATCCATGCATTATAATGGTGGACAGGTTCGAGCCTGCGACCATCCAGAATGGCCACGGTTTGGCCATCGCCCTCCTGATCGGTCTTGGAGGAAGGAATCCGGATCAAAAGGCCGCGCGCATCTTCGGCCACCCGGGCGACTGTTACTTCAACGAGCTCGGAGCGTCGGAAGGCGCCTGCCATCCCGATCGCAAGCAGCGCGCGGTCGCGATAGGCGCGCAGGTCATCCCCGGTGATGCTCCTGAGCATGTCGCGCATCACATCGCCATCGGCTGCGCGCTTCTTGTCCGGGAGGTCGTCACGCTTTTCCCGCCGGATCGCGCGCATCGCCTTTTCGAGCCGGGCGGCGTCCGGCTGGGAGGTCGGGGGTTCCAGGTCGGCTGCGCGATGGGCGAACACGATTGCAGCCAGCCGCCGGCCTATGGTCGCCTTGCCAAGCGGAGATGGCGCTTTGCGCGGAAGAACCTTGCCCGTCTTGGTCCGTCGTGGTTCGAGGGGGACAAATCCGGTCTCGGCGAGCAATGTAAGGAACGCGGCCACAGTTGAAGGTGTGGCAGGCAGCGGCCGGTAACCACTTTCGCGACACCAGGCGCAAAACAGCCGCCAATCCGACTTGTACGCGCGCAGCGTGGCATCGGCCGAGGCACGGCCTACATAGCGATCGACACGCTCGCGGTCGTCGGCGGTCAGATCCGGAAGGTAAGGCTCGAGGCTCTCCACGGTATCGAGAAGGACCATCGCACCGGCGAGGACAGCTTCGAGATCGTCAGCTACTTCTGCCGGAGGCGGAGGAGCGGGGGGGACGTCGCCGTTCATCATGGCAATAGTGTCAACCGCGACGGAAGTGGGACTGCCTGAAGGTCTCGCACCTTCATAGGCAGCGATAGAAGATTCACGGCATCCTCATCCTGATCCGCGAGATCCCACTGAAGGTTGAACCGGCGATAGAAGGCCAGGCGTGGATCGTCGTCTTCAACATCCTGCTTGTATCGCTTGAGCTCGACTGGGCGGATGTCAGCATCAGGATGGTGACGCTTCGCCCAATCGACCATGAGGTTGAGGGCGACAGTACCGATGCCCTGGCGATGCCAGGTTGATGGGTCGACAACGTTGAAGCCGTTTGAGAGCCGGACGCCCTGGTGACGACTGAACGAGGCTCCAGCGCGCATCATTATCTTCGCGCCGTCCAGGTCGCGACCCGGAACGAGCTTCAGGGTTTTCGCGCCCTCGACCGCCAGCAGCAGTTCGAGCTGCTCATTCGTATCCGCAGTCTGATGTATGATCAGCGTCACCGGATCCGTTTCACCCTTCACGGTGGATTGCAGGCTGTACCGAGCGACCATGATTTTCGTCCTTGAGTGATCCTTTCGAAGGTATCCAACCCCCTCCTAAAACGCCAGAATGTTTTTAGCAGGAATCAGTCTTATCGCTAATTACATAAGTGACATTGGCTGCATGAACGGTCCAGCCCTCGAGACAATGTCGGATCTGAATGGATTGGCATCAAGCGAGATTTGTGGCATAAAAGGCACTTGATGTCATTCGATGACGTGATGGTGTGAAAATGGTCCAGGTTAACATAACTCCCAATGGGCGCATGAGTTTGCCCATCGACATTCGTAAGCGGCTTGGCTTGGAGAATGGCGGCTCGGTCATCGTCGAGGAAACAGAAACGGGCGTCGTTCTGCGCACTGTCTCGCAGGCGGTGGCGCGGGCGCAGGCCATCGCCAAGCGCTACACCGAAGGCAACCCAGACGCGACCGTGACAGCGTTTCTCGCCGACCGACACGCCGAGAGCGGCGAATGAGCAAGGTCGTCCTCGATGCGTCCGCCGTGCTTGCGCTGCTCAAGGGAGAGCGCGGAGGAGCGAAGGTGGCTGGAGTATTGACGGATGCGGCGATCGGTGCGTTCAATCTGGCCGAGGTCGTTAGCCATTTTGTCCGGTTAGGCGCGCCGATTGAAGAAGTGCGGGAGATGCTCGGTGCCTTGCCGATGCGGGTTGTAGCCGCTGATGAGGCGCTGGCGTGGGAGGCTGGCGCGCTGCGCGCGCTGACTGCAGAAGCGGGGCTGTCGCTGGGAGATCGTTTCTGCCTTGCCCTCGCCAAACGGGAAGGCGTTCCCGCCTACACCGCCGATCAGGCCTGGAAGAAGGTGGCCGACGCCGCCAAAGTGAAAGTGACGGTCATTCGTTGATATGAGTACGCCTTCCTCGCCGACCGCCCCCGATCCGACGGCATTTGTGGCAGCGATGCTCAATCTGCCGGATACCGGCAACAAGGGGTTTGAGGGCTTCGTGCGCGATTGCCTTGAGGAGTTGCTGGGCCAGAGCTTCCGGCTCATGAAGTCGGGACACCAGCACGGAATGGATGGCGCGAACGACGCGCCAGCCAATGGCCTAGCGATCGGCTTTGAAGGCAAGAAATACGGTTCCAATAGCAACGTTTCGGTGGCTGAGGTCCAACGCAAGATTTCGGACGCTGCGGTCAACATAGATGCGTTGGACCTCTGGATCCTCGCGACCACCACCCACATCACCCGGACCGACCTCGTCAAATTTCGCGAAGTCGGCGCCGAGCGTGGCATACAGGTTGAGGTCCTCGACCCGTCGGGGCGCGAGGATCGGCCGAGTTCGCTCGCGCTGCTGGCTGCGTCCGCCCCCAACGCCGTCAAAGCCCATCTTGGCGAAGGCCCAGCGATAACCGGTTATCTTGCTGCGATCGCGGCGGACGACGACTTCGTGGCAGATTGCGCCCGCGTCTTCGAGCCGTTCCGGCGGGACGACGTCGGCTATGCGTCGACAAGGGTCGCCGGTGCGCGCTGGCTCAAAGAGGCCTTCGAGGATGATCGCGTCGCGATCGCACAGCTTCAATGCTACGGCGGTCTCGATGCGCCCGGCACGATCCGGGTCGCGCGCGCGGCCCCAAGTGCCGCATTCGAGCAGTGGTGGACGATGCGTCCCCTCCTCCCTCTTGCTGTCCTGGGCGCTGAGGGCGTGGGCAAGACCTGGAGCTTCCTCGCCTGGTGGCAGGAGAAAATGGCAGCGTCCCCCGATGCGCTTCCGCTCACGATCGTCGTGCCTGCGCGTGGTCTTGTCGCACCGCCCCTCATGCCCCCACACCGCTTCCTCGCCAGACTGATCGCTCAGCGTGTTCCAGGCCATGACGAAGATTTCTGGGAGCGCAGGATACAGCTCTGGACCCGAGCACCTGCTCAGGCGCCGCGCATTCTGCTGGTGATCGACGGCCTCAACCAGGAGGTCAATTTTACCGACTGGCAGAAGGTCATACAGCCATTACAGGCTGGTGGCCTTGAGGGTCATGTTGCGATCGCCATGACCTGCCGAAAGGAATATTGGGAGGATGACCTCAAGTCCCTCGCCAACCTCCTGCCCCAGGCATGGCCGGTGACGGTCGAGGATTTCACGGAGACCGAACTCGACGAAATGCTGTCGCGCTACCGCGTTCCTCGCTCGGAGTTGAGCGAAGAGCTCCTCAAGCTGATGGCGATCCCCCGCTATTGCCAGCTGGCCATCCAACAGCGCGAACATCTTCAGGCAAGCGGCGACATTACGATCGAGCGCCTGATCTACGAGGATTGGCGGCACCGTCTTAACCTCCATGGTTCAAATCTCACGCCGAGTTCTGAAGATTTCCATCAGTTCCTCGCTCAGGAGGGTAACCGGCTCCGCGCAGCCATCGAGGATGACGCCGATGCCGAATTGCACCTGACGCGCAAGGACATGATCGAAGCGCTTGGATCGGAAAGTGGAGCCGCCGAGCCTGCCCTTCGAACGGCACTCAGCGAGATCATTTCAGGCAATTGGGTGGACCGTGTGCCTGGGAGCGCGCACCGCTTTCGTTTGAAGAAGGATCGTGTGCCCTTGGCGCTGGCCCTCGCGCTCATCGCCGATCTGGACCAGGCAGGAGCAGGACGCGCGGATCGACTGGCGCAGTTCATGGAGCCGCTGCGCGGCACCGACCGGGGCGTCGATATCCTGCGCTGGGCAGTCACCGCTTCTCTTGTACGCCAGAGTGCTTCCAGTGAAACCTTCATGCTGTTGCTGCGCGACTGGTTCTTCCAGCAGAATTTCGGTCGGCATGATTTTGCCACGCTGAACCGATTGATCCCGGGTGCGCCGGAGCAGTTCCTAGATTTCGCCGAGCAGATCTGGCTACGATACAATAGCTCTCTTCGTGACGAGAACATCTTCATCACGGCATTCGCGGACGCGGCCAAGTATCCGGTCTTCCGCGATGCACTGGCCAACCGCCTGTCCCGATGGCTCGGCTATTACTGGGTCGATGCCACCCGGCTCCGGATCGCAGAGCGGAAAGCAACCGAGGATGACGCGCACGCTGTGACCACCGCGGCGCTGGAAGAGCGGCATCAACGCTGGTCGGCTGTGGAGGAGGCCTTGGCTCCCGCAATCAGCACGACGCTGCAGAAAGTTGAGATGCCCGAGCGGAACGAGCGCGACTATAGCGGCTTGGCAGGGAGAGCGCTTGGCATTCTGTCCATGTTGCCGCGACAGCCCTTTCTGCCTGCTATTTTGAGCTGGGCTGCCTCGCGTGCCATCAGCGAGGCGCTTGGCCCGTTTGACGCAATGGGATGGGTGTTGCGGATCAATCCTGTCGACGGCGAAGAGACGGCTGCTACTCTTCTGGGGCTGGCGCGCCGACTGATTGATAGCGGCGATGACGTCGGTCGCGACGTTGCCCGCCTTCTTCTCGACGGCCTCGCCTCGCCGGATGCAACCAAGCTGCGGGCTGAGCTGCCTGCCGTGGAGCGGCGCACCTGGTTCGGGCCCCGCGCCACCGTCGATGAAGCAGGTGTGGCCCATTTGCCGGAGGTTGCGAGCGGCAGGACGGGGGACGAACCTCTCGAGCGGTTCATCCCGCTCAAGGAGCTGGCATTCGATCCGAACGTCACGCTGGCTCCAGAGGATCAGGAACTCCTGGTCGCCGCGGCCGAAGACACCGATGCGTCCGCCGTGTTCCTGAGCGCTATGGGGCAGGATTCAGCGGACTATGCCTTGCTGCACAGTATGCCTGTGCTGGCGCGCTGGGCGCCCGAGGCGTTAACGGGTTTGATCCGGCGGATCTTTGCCAGCGCCGAGACGCGTCTCGCTTCGAATGAAGGTGAAGGCGAGGAAACGCTCATCCGGCTGGCCAAGGAGATCGGCCGATACTGGCCGCTCCTCGATGCGGAGACCCACGAGATGTTCGCGCGATCCGTCGCCCCCATGCTGGAGCGCTCGCTCCTCACCAGGAAAGACAGCGACTGGCTCCATGCCCAGATATCGCGTCTGGCAGGGAAAACAGCGGCGCAGCAGATCGCAATCTTCAAGAACGACCCCCACGGCCCCTGTTTCTACACGGACGAAGTCGCAGTCTTCGCCACCCCTGTGGAGGCGGACTATGAGCTCATCCGGCCTTTGCTGGCTGGTGAGCACCGTCAACATTGGATTTCCTATCTTGCCAGCGTCGACCTTAGCGAAATGCCTTCCAGCCTCGCGGAAGACCTTGTTGCCGACTTTGCCACCGACGGCGATGTCACCCGGCGGCTGCTCTTCCTGATCGCTCGCCGCAGCAACCAGCCCTCCCTCCTTCGCGCCCTGGTCGATACCAAGTGGAGCTGCGCTGCCGACACCGAAATCAATGAGGCGGCGAATGGGTCGCTCGTGTTGATCGCGGCCGCCAGACATTTCCCGGTGCCTGACCTCGACACGCGCATCGATCCGGTCGCGTGGGGCGCGCGAGTTCAAGATGAGCCCGACGATGAGGACGCGCTCGACCATTTCGAGGCGTTCGTCCTGGACGCAATCGGCAAGCAGTCGTTTCCTGACGGCTTTGGCAAACAGGTTTCATGGCTGAACGCCAATGAGGCAATGCTCGTCCTGGCCGAACGGCGCGGCCCCGCGCTTGTCGCGGCCATCGATGCCCTGCTCGCGCGCGGCGCGGAACATGCGTTCGCGTTCGACAATTTCCCAGTCATGACCGCGCTGCGCGCTCTGATGATGAAGCAGCCCGAAGAGGGCGCGAGAATCTGGTCAACGCTCTATCCCCATTACAAAGAGAGCAGCTGGACTAAGATGGACAGCTTTGAGAGCCTGCCCTTTTACAGCGACCGGTCCGAGATGACCCGGCACTGCGAACAGGTTCTCGAAGATGCGAACACGGATCACGCGCTGGCTTCCGTCGCCCGGTGGGCGACAGAGGGCGGGCGGCTGGGGTGGCTCCTCGACCGGATGTTCGCCTGGTTGGAAAGCCCGCTCGCCGGCGACATCGCTCGAGCGTTCGATCTTGGCCGCTTCCTCGACCCTGGCCCCGATGCAGATGGCTTCTGGCAGCGAGCGAGGGCGATCCAGACCTCAGGCTGGTTGCAGGAGACGCAGGACAAGGCAGAGGAAAGCTATCGCCGACGGACCGCCGCTGGTCACTGGCGTGACCGGTTCATGTCGGGCAACGACCCGGACAAGGCCTTTGCCTCCCTCACCCTCTTCCTTGCATGCGCCGATGATCGAGCGATCACATTGTTCGAGCGAGCTATCGCAGCGCGCGGGTTCGATGGACTTCCGTTTGAAGAGTCGGCGATCTGGCATGCGGCGCGCCGCGATCGAGACCGCGTCGAGAAGGAAGCGACCAAGAATCTGGATAAGCGGCTCTATTTCACCGACATCTGCAAGGAGACCCATGCACCTTGGCGTGCCCGGGCGCGTTCACTGCCGGACTGAGAAGAAGCAGGCCTCGGCGGCAGCTATCCGAGAATCAATATCATTCAGAGAGAGTTTCACGAAAAAACGTTGAAATGGCCATGAAAGCCTATATCTACGGCTCGTGAGGAGCCCTTATGCTGTTCGAACTCGAAATTGAGAACTTCTTCTCGATCCGCGACAAGCAGGTTGTTGACCTGCGTGTGGCGGCAAACGCGCCGGATTTACCCGGCCGTCTCTCCCCGATCTGGCCGGGCGCGTCTGATCGCGCGCCCAAGGTCGTGGCCATTTTCGGTCCGAACGCAGCTGGCAAATCGACCATTTTGCGAGCGCTATCGTTTATCGCCTGGTTCGCGCGCGAAAGTTTCCAACTCTCGCCGACCGGCCGCCTCCCGTATGAGCGGTTCAACAGCGTGGAAGGACAATCAGCGCCGACCCGTCTGAGCCTGTCGTTTGGGGGTCATAGCGAACCCGAGGACGAGACCTCCCCAGCCTGTCGTTATACCTATTCGTTGGAGCTGGGCGGTTCGAACGCAGCGCAGCAGGTCGTGTCGGAAGCGCTGCACTATTGGCCCGAGCCTGCACGTCGAAAGGTGCGGCTTTTCGAGCGAAGCGCTGAGGGTAAAGTGGTGGCGGCCAGCGCATTCAAGCTGACCGGGTTTCGGCAAGCGCTGGAAAAGGTGTTGCGCCCCAATGCGAGCGTGATCGCGACACTTGCCCAGCTGAAGCATCCGATCGCCACCCAGCTTTGGGAGGCGGCGAACACGATCTCGTCAAATATCCTGATTGAACGCTCTGACGGTGTCGAAGAGCAGATGGTTCGTCACTATGCGGAGAACCCCGGTCTGGTCGAGGCGCTCAACCGCGAAATCGAACGTATTGATCTGGGCATCCGTACCATGCGGGTGGAAAGCGGCCCCAACGGGCCGGTCGCGCTTTTCACGCACGAGGGCCATGACGGTCCAATGCCGCTCGTCCTCGAAAGCCATGGTACAAGGATGTTTCTGCGCCTCTACCCCTTCCTGCTTCGGGCACTGGAAACCGGGGGAATTGCCGTGATGGACGAGCTGGACACGGCTATCCATCCGTTGATCCTCCCCGAAATCCTGCGCTGGTTCTATGACCCAAGCCGGAACCCGCACGACGCGCAGCTCTGGATGACCTGTCACAACGCGTCTCTCCTTGAAGAACTCATCAAAGAGGAGGTGCTGTTTTGCACCAAGTCGCCGGACGGCAGGACGGAGGTCTACGCCTTACAGGACGTCCAGGCTGTGCGACGTGACGAGAACTATTACCGCAAATATCTTGGCGGCACCTACGGTGCCCTCCCCCAGATCGGATGAGCCGCCAGAAGCGCAAGGTCGTCCCGCAGCGCCGCCGTATCTTTGTCGGCTGCGAGGGCGAAAGCGAACAGGGCTATGTCGCGCTGCTGACCCGGCTCGCCGAAACGCAGCGGCTCGCCGTGCATCTCGATGCCGTCCTGCTACAGCCGGGCGGTGGAGACCCCTCCTCGCTTGTGGACCTGGCGATCAAACGTGCCAGTGAACGGGAAAAGCGCCACGGGGCATTCGAGGGGCGCTTCATTCTGCTTGATGATGACAAGCTGGGCATCAGCCCTGACCGGGATGCCCGCATCGCTCCTGCGGCCAACAAGGCGGGCCTGGATCTGATCTGGCAGCACACTTGCCATGAGGCCTTGCTTCTGCGGCACCTCGATGGGTGCGCGCAGCGGCGGCCGGGCAGCACCAACCTTGCGATGGCTGCGCTTTCACAGGCTTGGCCTGCCTATCGTAAGGGTATGCCGGCGGCGCGGCTTGCAGAGCGGATCGACCATGAGGCGATCGCACGAGCAGCGGCGGTTGAAGCGGCGCTCGCTGGCCTTCTTACCAAAATCGGCCTTATTGAGGCCTCATGACTTTTAGCAGAAAGGAACTTCGATGAATAACGCTGAACTGGCAGACGCCCTCGCGGCAGCCAATGGCTTGACGAAGGCAGACGCGCGCAAGGCGGTCGATGCCGTGTTCGCCGCCATCACCGACGCGGCAGCCAAGGGCGAAGAAATCGCTATCAACGGCTTCGGGAAGTTCAAGGTGAAGGACACTCCCGAGCGTGAAGGCCGTAATCCTTCCACCGGCGCGACCATCACTATTGCCGCAGCCAAGAAGCTCGGCTTCACCCCGGCAAAGGCTGTCAAGGATCGCCTGAACGGTTGATCTATTGCGCAGGGAGGTGGAACTCCCCCTCCCTGCCCTGTTGGTCGCTTACGCGCGCCCGATCATGAGCCCCGAAGCCTCAGTCCTCGTCGTCGGGTTCGAACCGCTCGGTTGCGACACATGTGTGAAGCTTTCCGTCGAAGCGGGCCTTCTTTCCCACCGGCACATAGTCGCCGTAGAACCGGCAGAAGCCGTCCTTGGGTGGCATGGCCAACATCATGTCATGCCGCTGCTTCGTTAGAAGAGCCTCGACATCGATTTCAGCGATAGTTGGTTTCGACATTGGTTTTCCCCTTGTTGGCAAATCAAGGCACTGCGCGCACCGGAATGCTCAAGGCGCGTTCGGAGGATTCCTTCTGAAGGTTGATGAGCTGCTGGATGATCGTGACGATCTGCATCGACCGAAATTCGCTCTCTGGAATGCTGTAATCCTGGTCCATGAACCGAACAGCGAGCAGCGCTGACCGGTCCCGCTTCTTCGCGACTTGAAACAGCGCAACTCTTTGCTTCTGCCTGCCGGTGCAGTTGGCCGTCCCATCGGCGCAAACAGCTAAGGTGGGGGTCGCGAGCAGGCCCTGGTGCCTCACCATTTCGCCTACGGCGCGCAGCACCGCCTCCGGCGATCTGAACACCAGTTCTACAACCACCTTGGTCCTCTGCCTTTCGGCCACGCCATTTACGACCGTGCCTACCAGCGCGTAGTTATCGCCGAGATATTGCGCTTCGGCCTGATATTCTGAGGGTGCCGCAAGTGCGGAGGCGGGTTGCGGCACTCCATCACAGCTTCGCCGGACCAGCTTGGGCATACGGCTCTTCGCGCCAGGCTTTACCACATAGACGGTCGCATCCGTTTTTCCGTCCGCGCTGATTCCTTCTGGATCGGACAAACCGAATTTTTCCCCATCAAACAGGGCCAGTTGCTCGAGGGTGATGCGGTCCTTGCCGGCCGCTGTGCTAAGATCCAGACGGGAAATCGGGGCAATCTTGGTGGCCGAGCCGCGCATGTCTGCCACGTCGAGCGCGTTGCAGTCGATGATGGCCTGGAAGCGCGCGCGATCGCTGGCGTCGTTACGGATGCTCGCGATAGCGTCACCAATCTTCTTGTCCTTGACCGCCGGGTCCTCCCGATAAAGATCGATCCTTGCGATCAGGAGATTGGCTACGAGATCTGCTTCGAACCCCTGATTTATGAGCATTTCGACGGTAGAGAACGGCACCGCAGACAGGATGCCTTGATAGAATTTCTGCTGATCGAATACCTGAACGTCGAACGCCGTCCCGGAGTTGAGCTCGCCGCCGATCTGAGGTGTGTAGACATCGACCCCTTCGGCAATCCCGCTGACGATCGAAGATGTGGAGCCGGGCGTTGTCACAACGCTGTTGTTTGTCGTGAGCCCGGCCGGGGCCAGACTGGTGCCGGCGGTGGTTGCCGTTGAGAGGCTGCTGCCCGTGGTTTCGCTGCGGGTAAGGCCCGATCCGCGAAGCTGGCCGTTCATGCTCCCCGTTGCCTTCATGGAGAGCGTTCCGGTGAACCGGCTAACGGATGTGAAATGCGTCGGCATTCCCTTGCTTGCCCGCAAGATATTCAACATGGTCTGTTCATTGGCCATTGAAGCCAATGCTTCGTTATACTCAACGCCGAATCGCTGAACATGGGTCGGGAAGGCGCAGCCGGATACCAAAAAAGCGCAGCTTAACCCCAATATGCCCAACTTCATCGTGCACCCCCTAATGCCGCTGATGTCGATCTAGTCTGTTTTAATGTAGTCAGAATCGCAAGAGAAACCTAGTAGGCATCTCGAAAGTATTACATTGACTTATAGACTGATCACTCCAGAGTGAACTAATTTTTAGACTCCCTTCATTACAGGCATCTTTTTGTCGGATTATGAATGATACAGTAGCGAACTGCGCAAATTTCCCCATATGACAGGCAATAACTTTGCCTGCGGGAAAGCGCTGGCGACGAGGATGGATGGCGATGAGTGAGAGAATCCTTGTGGAGTTCGAAGACGGAGACGCGATTGTTTATGCTTCGCATTCTTCAGTCAGGATCGCCAATCGCGGCCCCAGTCCGGTCCGTAAGAAGGATTTTGAGCAGGTTCGAGCACATCCCCCGGAGTGGGTCGGCTTTGGATCATTCGAGGCCCGCATCCTTGCTGCTGGACAACGGGTCGAAACACATAAAGGGCTGCAGACGATCGCTCGGGTCGAGCATGATGTCGATCTGCCGCTGGGAATTTTGCACGCAGCATCCGACTGACAGCGGCAGATTCCGTCTTTGAAGGTTGCTAGCAGATCGGCTATCTTGGCTCCGTTCGGAGCCTGCTATGCTAAAGCTAGATCAGACTTATTATAACACTACCTATGATGACCCAGGCGGTCCGATGGTGCGGTTTGCGGAAGACGAACTTGCGCACTCCTCCGATCGATTTCTTTGGGCGTCCGATGATGGTGCCGAGGAACAAGATAATCCGAGTGTAGTAGAAAAGGTTATACGGACCATTTCTGGAATTTTAGTCTTAGGTTTGATTATCTACTTATTTTACGCCTTTTGGTAGGCTCATTCTCTAAGTTTCGGATCGCGAAAGAAGCCCCGATCTAGGTTCCTGCTTGCTTCGGATTGCAAACCAACTGCCCCCTCAACATGATTTGCGCGTGAGGTCTGGGCCGCCCCTCTTTCCTGAGATGCCCTTTGCTGACCTACGACAATGGCATCTTTTGCTGTTTCGGGGTCGCCAGACTCAGGGCCGTTAGGGAGTTTTCCAAGGGCGCTGGGGCGATATGCTCTCACTACGTCGGCGGCGGAAGTTTCGGGGTGTGCGACCTGAACCAATTCAGGTTCAACGAAGCGGCCTGCAATCTCCGCGCGAATAGCGTCTTGGCGCTGTTCCATCCAGCGCCCGATCATTTCTTGACGAACCTGCTCTTGATGAGGGGTCAGTACGCTGGCCCACAAGTCCGGCGCGTCCAGCCCTATGTTCGAAGTCTGCTCGGCACGATACCATTGCGCAAGGTCTTGGCTCAGATTCTGGCTAAGGCTCAAGCCGTGTGTTTCTGCGTAACTGGCATCCTGGGAAAGCTGCTGTGAAAGCTCATCCAGCTTTCTGGCTGTCTCCGAGTAGGACTTTGCTCGTGCTAGGGCTGGACTTGCCCCGGAAAAGTGGAGAGTTCCCTTGAGGTGAAAGGCGAACTCGATGACGAAGCAGCGACGTTTCACGAAGGAATTCGAGGAGGA